>JALOTT010000524.1 GCA_025457745.1 Verrucomicrobiota bacterium | reverse complement strand
AGACTGAGGATGTTTTCGCATCCCTAGTGTAAGTAGCTAATAATCAACGAGGGTCCAGAAAATAATCGCCCCCCACCAACTTTCCGAAAGGCATTGGCTTTAGCCCGCATATTTCACAAGCCGCACAAATTGCCGACAGGGCGGAGCGCCGGTCTGTGACCGGCTTTGGGGTTGGGCAGTCTGCAAAGCCAGTCACAGACCGGCGCTCCGCATAAAATTTGTGAAATATGCGAGTTGGCGGCCATAAGATCCCGCAGGGCGGGACGCGCACGCTCGCCCACCGGAAATGGAATCTGACCCGCTACCGCATCAGCCAACGCCCGCGAGAAATTCGGGCGCGCTTCGGGGCCAACGAGGGAAACGCGCAAGTCCCGCACAACAAAATGTTTCACGGACGAATTTCAGCCTCGGACGGTTTTTGTCCCACCACTCCAGCCAGACTTGCCTTTGTGAATAACTCGACGTGGCACGATCCGTGAGGTCGGGCCATCATTGACAACTGCGGTTGTGAACCAGAAAGCATCCATCCGAATCCTGCACGTGGACGGCGACAGCTTCTTCGCGAGTTGCGAGATCGCGCGCAATCCCAATTTGCAGGGGCGTCCGGTCTGGGTCGGCGGCGGGCGGCGCGGGGATGGGATCGTCATCGCGGCCAACCGGATGGCCAAGCAGTTTGGCGTCGTCACCGGCATGGCGTGTTTCGAGGCGGCGCGGCTTTGTCCGCGCGGCGTGTTGTGCCAACCGCACTACGACGATTACCGCGAACTCTCGCGCCGCATGTTCCGCATGCTGGAGGAATATTCACCCACGCTCGTGCCGGCTTCGATTGACGAGGGCTTTCTGGATTTCACGACGATGGAGCGGCACGTCTGGCGCAACCTCACGCCCAAGGATTACGTGGAAGGCATCCGCGCGCGCATTGCGCAGGAGGTGAAGCTGCCGGTTTCCGCCGGCCTCGGCAATTCCGCGCGGCTCGCCAAGCTCGCGACCGACGTGGGCAAGCCCGGCTTTCTGGAAATCAAAGCCGGGGAAGAAAAGGAATTCCTCAAAGACCGTCCCGTGCGCGAACTTTCCGGCATCGCCAAAAACCGTCAACGCTCGCTCGCCGCGCTGGGCGCAACCACGTTTGGCCACGTGGCGAAACTGCCGTCGCATCTGCTCCAGAAAAAATTCGGCATCTGGGGACAGCAACTCTGGCTGTTCGCCAACGGGCTGTGGAACGAGCCGTTGATTTTGAAGGTGCAGGATCGCACGACGATTTCCAGCGCCACGACGCTGCCGTACGACGAGCCGGACTACGAAGCGGCGCTCACATTCGCGTTGAGCGAGATGACGCGGCTGGTCGGCCAGTTGCGGCGCGAGCAATTGCAGCCCCGAGAACTCGGGGTCACGATTCGCTTCAATGACTTCAGCGAGGTCGGCGGCGGACATCGTTTCCGCGCGCCGCAATTTTTGAATTCCACGATCAACGCCGTGCTCGAGGGGATTTTCCGCGACCTGATGAGCACGCAGGCGAAACCCGTGCGGCAAATCCGCGTGGCGTTGTGGAATCTCCAGCCGCTCGACACGCAGCCCACGCTCTGGGGCCGCACCCACGCCGAACGCTGGGCCGCCCTGGACGACGCCACCCACGGTTTGAACCAGCAACTGGGCAAGACCGCCTTGATGACGGGGGCGCAACTCGCGCTCCGCTCGCTTGATGACCGCCACAAAGCGCCGAAGGCGAAGTGCCCGTTTGTGCCGCAACGGGAGATGATCAAAAAGCTTTGGGGCACGGACGAAAATCCGCTGGCGCACAAAGGCGAGTGGGAAAAACGCCTGGCGAAAGTCAGCCGGCATCATTTCACCAAGACGTAACCGCCGGGGTGACGAGGCTCTGACTGCCTTCGGTTTGAAATGAGCCTCCTTACGTCGGCTGCTACAAGAGTTTAATAAACAAGCACCAGCACCGCCTGTTTTGGTGGGGTGAGCATCCTCGCGAGCCGGCTCGTCAGTAGCCTCGCCCCACCTCAATACACCAACACCGCCGCCTGCCCCGCCGACTTCCCCACATCTTCAAACTTCCGCTCCTTCGTCTCCGGCTCTTTGAGTTTGGCGGACACTTCCGGCACGGATTCCAGGAAGGTAGGGCGCGTCACTCCGTGCGCGCCGGGGTTTGGTTTGTGGAACGATGGCGCGCAAAGGACTGACGCGCCCTACCAACTCTGCACCGCGTAATTCACATTCTCCGGCAACGCCCCGCCGACCTGAAAGGATGAAGGAAGAAGGCCGCATCTGACGAAGGCCGTTGCGGTTTGATTTCATCCTTCATCCTTCATCCTTCTTCCTTCGTAGTGTGGCCACCTTGCCGCCCAACTTCACCGCCCAGCACGCCGCCGCCCCCCGCCAAATTCCCGTCGAAGCGGTGGCGCGACCTCATCCTGCAGGTCTGGCACACCGACCCGTTGATCTGCCCCCAGTGCCAGCATCCCCTGCGGGTGATGGCGGTGATTGACCCGCGCGCCGTGGTGGAAAAAATCCTCCGGCATCTGCACCTGTGGAGCGGCAGCCCGCCGCTCGCCCCCGGGCGACGCAGATGGGCCATGGACCCGCGAGGCATGCGACGGCATGGATCCGATGAGACGCCGCCTGCGCCCGCCGGTGGGGTGCGCCCTGCAACCGCCTTGAACGGCCTGTTTCGAGCCGGAAAGCCGGTGCTGGCGGGCCTTCCGGCGGGGGAAAACAGGGTCGCCGATTCGGCGTGGCTAAAACCCTGAAAAAAACCTGAAAAAAACTTGCCGTGCGGCTGCGGAGGCAGATACTTGGCAGGAAATGAACACGGCGCAAAAGCAATTCTCCCTGAGCCGCGGAGCGTCAAAAAAGCAAATTCCTATCAGCTTCCTCTCCGCCCTCATCGCAACCGCCCTCGTCGCCTTCGCTGCCGTCCTGCCTGCGCAGAACAATTCCGCCGACGCTCCCGCGCCGACCGCCGCCGCCCTCAAGGTCAACCCGGCCATCGTGCCCGTGTCGCGCACCGGCGGCAGCACCAACCGCCAGAGTCTCGTGCTTCAGCGCGCGAAGGACAATCAGGGCGCGTGCGATGTCGCATTCATCGGCGATTCCATCACGCAAGGCTGGGAAAATGCCGGCAAGAACGTCTGGCAGAAATATTACGGCAGCCGCAAGTGCCTCGATTTCGGCGTCGGTGGCGACCGCACCCAGCATGTCCTCTGGCGCTTTGAGCAGGGCCAGCTCGACGGCGTGAAGCCCAAGGCCGTCGTGCTCATGATCGGCACGAACAACTCGAACGGCAACGATAATACCGAAGGCGAAATCCTTGAGGGCGTTCAGGCGATTGTGGAGCAGCTCCGCGCGCGGCTGCCCGAGACAAAGATTCTTCTGGTCGCCATTTTCCCGCGGGGTCAGACGTTCAGCGCGCAGCGCGGCAAAATCCTGCAAGTGAACCAGGCGCTCGCCAAACTGGACGACGGCAAGAATGTTTTCTTCGTGGACTTCGGTTCGCAACTCATCGAGGCCGACGGTTCCATCTCCAAAACCGTCATGCCCGACCACCTGCACTTGAGCGAACGCGGCTATGAAATCTGGGCCGAGGCCATCGAGCCGAAGCTGAAGGAGATTCTCGGAAAATAACGTTCTGTTTTACCGCAAGGAACCGGGCCCAAAGCCCGGCTCTTTTTATCTGAACCGCGGAGCGTCAAAAAAGCCAATTCCTATCAGTTGGCTATACCGGCGTTACTGACTAGTAAATAGCATAGGACACACTCTCGGCCTGAAAAAACGAACGCACTAACTTCTTATCGTTCTTAATGTTGGACAGGTCGTCGTTGACGC
>JALOTT010000131.1 GCA_025457745.1 Verrucomicrobiota bacterium | reverse complement strand
CGTTCGCCGATGTCCAAAAACATCCCGAAAAAATCCAAGGGCTTTTGACACCGTTTTGTTAGCCACGTATGTAGTGTTATTTATACGCGGACATGTAGTGCCGGGAATCAAGACTTCCATTTGAACCCGCAACGCAAGCAATTGCAGTTGTATGGAAGAAAGGGGATCATGATCAACCCCAAAAGGCAGCTAAGAAAAATAACTGTCAGGATTGCAGGGCCGATAGCACGCTGGCAGTTCGTGGCAGTTGACTGACAACTGGGACAACTGAACTTCCCAGGCTTTGTGCCACTTTGTTGTTCATCTCAACGGCGGAATCCGGGTTCATACCGACAGGCGTGAAGGGAAAAAAGCCCCTCTTCGCCAGGGGCGAAAGGGGGCGTGGAGGAACGAACACAACACTTTTAGAATTTATAAATGATGTTGGCGGCGAGCATGACGGCGTCCTTACTGTCCGCATCACCACTGGAATTCTCGCCGAAGAGGTCGCCGCTGGCACTGTGATCCCAGCGACACTCAAGCCGGCTGACGACATTCTTCCACAAATCGTACTGGGCGGTCAGGGTGGCCCCCCAGATTTTGGTGTCCGGATCGGCACCGCCATCGGTGACGAAGTATTCGCCGCGGCCGTGGAAGCTCAGTTTGTCCGTGGCCTGATAGGAGGCATACAGTCCGGCCACCCACAGGTTGTCACCGTTGCCAGCGGGTTGGTTGTGGAGATCCAGATAATCGAACGCTCCGCCGATTTTGAGACCGGTGACCGGGGTGGCCAGCGTGGTGCTGACGAACCAACTCGTCTGATTGTCGCCCAGACTGGAGCTGAACCCATTCACCACGCCGCCCGCGAGCGTGGATCCGGCCGCCCAACCCCAGGATGCCGGTGCCGTCAGCGCGATCGAACCGAGATAAGTCTTGTAAGATTCCGCCTTCGGGCTGGCCAGGGTGAGGTTCGGACCGTGGGCGCGTTCATTGATGACGGGGCCGACGGTATCGGCCACGCCGGCAGTCAACGCGATGACATCATTGACTTTGTATGCGCCCAACACGCCGGTGTGGGTCGTCGGTTCAATCGTGAAACCCCAGGATCGCGTGAAGTTGGGATTATTGGGCGAAGCCAGCACCTCGTAGCCAATGACGGTGTCGAAGACGCCAACCTTCCAGTCAATGCCATTGCCAATCGGAGTGCGCAGCGCCACATACGCCTGACGGATGGCGAAGTCTGCGCCAGGCGCCGAAAAGTATTCATCTCCGGTGTCCGGGGTTCCGTCCGGGTCCATCAATTGGCCGCGACTGCCGTTAATGGATTGACTGCCCAAAGTGTTGGCATCAGGGCCGAACCACAAATCCACCGTGTAGCCGGCGGCCCATTCGGACTCATCGAGCGGTTTGGCGATGCTCAATTGGACGACGTTCAAGTTGAAGCCGTCCGCCTTGGACGGGCCGCCGAAACTGTAGCCGGGGTTGTTGGCGTTGCCCGTGCCGAAATTCCATTGAGCGGAAGTGTCCACGTAGCCGCTGATGGTCGTGCTGGTCAGCGCGGTCAAAAGCGGGTTTGCTTTTTCTTCAGCCTGCGCGACCGCAGCGAAGCTGAGGACGCCGGCGGCCAGGAGTGCGGAGGTTCTGCGATTTGTTTGCATAATTTTCAAGTTTGTTTGGTTGCTGTGATTTCGGATTGTCTGCCGCCTGTCTGCCGGAACTGCCGGCGTTGCCAGGCATGCGCGGTCTTTATGCAATCAGCGTGCCATGCGATAGGAACCGCACAGAACCGTTGTTTTTACTGGTGTTTCCTGACGCCGAACCTTCTTTGAGCGATAATCAATCGGGACGATTCTTGCGCGGCATGGCAAAAAGGAAACAGCGAGTTGAAACTCGGAGAGGGAATTCGCCCAAACGCATTTTACGCCTTCAAGCTCTGAATGTTCTGCTGCTGGCAGGGTGCGTCACTCCGTGCGCGCCGGGTTAGGTGGACTCGGAGACGGCGCGCACGAAGTGACGCGCCCTGCCTTGAGGTGCATAGAAGTTGAATGGAATGGTGGCTCGCGCGGGGAACCGCTGATCTCCAGCGCAAAATAAAAAACCCCTCCCGATTTTCTCGGGAGGGGTTGAGAATTCTAACTTGAATTAGAATTTGTAGATGACGTTGGCTGCCAGCATGAACTGATTTTGCTTGCCGCCATCCGACGTGATGCCCCCATAGATTGGCAGATCAGCATAATCCCAGCGGAATTCCAGCCGGCTGACCACGTTCTTCCAGAGGTCATACTGGACTGTGCCAGTGACCGCCCAGAAGTCGGTGTGAAGGCTTCCCGTGCTGAACGTATCGTCGAAAAACACAGGTCCAGCGTCCAACAAAGCACTGCCACTAATCTTACCTCCGACGCGGAAGTACTCGCCTCGAGCATGCAGGCTAAGTTTTTCGGTCGCTTGATAAGACGCGTAGAGCGCCACTGCGTACATGTCAACTTCCACATTGGAGTTGAGTGCGAACCGGGCGTCGCCAATGACAGGCAGGCCGGGGAGGTTATGCTCTGGAACGTTGAAGTCCGTATCCACCGACAGGTAGTCGAATGACACACCCACTTTAAGACCCGTAACCGGGGTTGCGAGTGTGACGCCGACATAGTAGTTGACCTGGTCCAAGCCCAAGCCCGTTCCCTGGAAGGAACTGTTGTATCCCCCCACGATGCCGCCGTACAGTGTTGAACCGGTCGCCCAACCCCAGCTATCCGGGGCGGTCAAGGCGATGGATCCCATGTAGGTCTTGGAGGATTCGGCTTTGTCGTTCAGACCGGTAAAGAACCCAGGAACGACATCAACGAGTGCCGACGGAATCATCGGATGGATACCGCCAATGACGCTGTTGACCAAGGAACTGACCGCGTAACTGAAATGGCCGGCGGATCCAGTGTCCGCCCGACCGTTGATCGTGGGACTCATCGTGTTCGCGACCCCGCCAGCAACAGACAGAAAGTCAGCGAACCGATAGGTCGCCAGCAAGCCCGTGTGCGTGGACGGTTCGATCGTGTGGCCGAACGAGCGCGTGTAGTTCGGGTTGTTGCCCGATTCGGACGACTCGTAGCCAATGATGCTGTCAAACACGCCCATCTTGAAGTCCAACCCGTTTCCGAGCGGAGCCCGAAGAGCGACATAGGCTTGCTTGATGGCAAAGTCCGATGAACTGTACGCCGAACTGGTCCCCAACGTGTTGGCATCGGGGCCGTACCATAGATCAACCTTGTAGCCCGCAGCCCAATCGCTTTCGTCGAGCGGTTTCGCGATTGAGATCTGAACCACGTTCAGGTTGAATCCGTCTGCTTTGCCAGCACCGCCGTATTTGTACAACGGCAGCACGTTATTCCCCGTCCCAAAATTCCATTGGGCCGATGTGTCCACATAGCCGCTGATGGTGGTGGAAGAAAGAGCCGTTTGCACGGCACTCATTTTTTCCTCAGCCTGGGCGGCCGAGGCTAGGCTGACCACGCCAATGGCGGCCAAGCCCAACGTCCATTTATTAAACTTCATTTTTTTGTTCCTCCGATGTTGGTTGTTATGTTCTGTATGTGTTCTGTTCTGTTGTTGAACTGTCATGCATTTTTGGGGCAAAACCGGTTTGCCCCGGCACCCATCCGGTGCGACTTGGGCCATAATTAGGGAAACCAAAAGAATTGGCAACAAGTTTTTTTATCAATTTTCACCTCCCGCTGCCGTAACCGGTTAAGCCATAGCTTTATGCGCGGGCCAATTTTTCCCCATTTCGGCCCATTCCTGATTGTAGGCAACGGGTGTACGCGGTTGGGGCAAGGCCCGGCAGGCTCCGGGCAGGCAATCATCACCCCCACCGTCCTGAGGCATCGCGAACAAATACAAAGCGATGGAATGGCTGTTGCTTGCGTTGAAAACGTCGTACCATTGCACAGACCAGTTGGTCTGGCATTGCAATTTTGCGGCGCAGTCAATATCACGGGACTCAACAATTTATGGCGTCATTTGTTTATGTAGCTCGAGAAACCGGCAGCGGACGGGAGATCCGCAGTTCGGTGGAGGCGGCGACAGAACAAGCCGCCATCGCCGCATTGCTGAATCGAAATCTGCTGGTGGTTTCCATCCAGGAAAAAATCGGCAAGAAGGGGCGCACCAGCGGCGGCAGTGTGGGGTTGGCCGACCTGGTTATTTTCACCCGCCAACTGGCCACGATGATTGATGCCGGTTTGGCCATGGTTCAGTCGTTGCAGGCGCTGGCCGACCAAACGACGAACAAGGTCATGCGCGATGTGATCAAGGACATCTGCACGCGCGTGGAAGGCGGCGACAGTTTTTCCGAGGCGCTGCAAAAGCATCCGAAGGCGTTCACCCGGCTTTATGTTTCCATGGTGGGCGCCGGTGAAAAAGGCGGTTTGCTGGCGGAAATTCTCGCCCGGCTCGCCACGTATCTGGAAAACACGGCGCGACTTCGGAAAAAGGTGAAATCGGCGATGATGTATCCCACGGTTGTTACCATTGTCGCGATTCTCATCACGGTTTTCCTGCTGATAAAAGTGGTGCCGGTCTTCGGTGAAGTCTATTCCGGCTTTGGCGCGAAGCTGCCCGGGCCTACGCAGTTTCTCATTGACCTCAGCGACATCGTGAAGAAATACATCATCCTGATCCTGCTCGGGAGCGGCGGAGCGGTTTACGGCTGGTTCTATTTCATCAAGACCAAAGCGGGTCGCGAGTTTTGGGATTCGCGCCGGATCAAACTCCCCATCTTCGGTGCCATCGCCCACAAAATCTGCCTCGCCCGGTTCACCCGGACGCTGGCCTCGCTCATCCGCAGCGGGGTGCCCATTCTGGAGGTGCTGCAAATCGTCTCGCAAACCGTCGGCAACGTGGTCATGGAAAAAGCCATCAAGACCGCCGCCGGCGATATCGAACGCGGCGAAAGCATCTCCGGCGCGCTGGCCAAACACCCCGTTTTTCCCAACATGATCATCCGCATGATCAGCGCCGGCGAGCAAACCGGCAAAATTGACAACATGCTCGAGCGCATCTCCGACTTCCTCGACGAAGAAATCGAAACCACCCTGTCCGGTTTGACTTCCCTGATTGAGCCGATTCTCATTGTGGTCCTCGGCGTTATCGTTGGCGGCATGGTCATCTGCATGTTCCTGCCGATTTTCAAACTCGCCGATGTCGTCAGCAAAAAAAATTGAACGCCGGCGGCGGGCAAAGGATTGGGCAGGCAGCGGGCCGCGCTTCCCATGGTTCGAGTATTGGCGCTCTTTCCACAGTTCTGTGGAAGTCTGGTCGCGCCTTTTCACAAGCCGGCCGGGGAGCATCCTGACGAGCCAGTTGGCGCGCTCCCTCATTTCGACCGGAAATTTTAATTTTCTTTCCCGCCAATCGTTCCTATGATTCCTACTGCCGAGGGAATCTCGGCAGAAACGACTGAACCAGAAAAATTATGCCACTGACACACACACGAGAGCTCTTTGCCAAGGCGCTAAAGGGCAAATACGCATTGGGCGCCTTCAACGTCAACAATATGGAGTTGCTCCAAGCCATCATCGAGGCTTGCGAGGAGGAAAAAGCGCCCGTCATGCTCCAAATCTCCAAAGGCGCGCGCCAGTATGCCAATCCAGTTTACCTGAAAAAGCTCATTGAGGCCGCCGTCAGCCTCTCCAACATCCCCATCGCCGTCCACCTGGACCACGGCGACACCTTCCAACTTTGCAAAGACTGCATTGATGAAGGCTTTACGAGCGTAATGATTGACGCCAGCCACGAGCCGTTTGAGAAAAACGTCGAAATCTGCAAGCAGGTCGTCGAATATGCCCACAAGCACAACTGCGTGGTCGAGGGCGAACTCGGCATGTTGGTCGGCGCGCAGCACGACGACGGCGAGGAGGGCGGCGGCTATTCCAAAGGCGGTTGCTACACGCATCCGGATGAGGCGGTGCAATTCGTCAAGGCGTCCGGCGTGGATTCATTGGCCGTCGCCATCGGCAACTCACACGGCGCCTACAAATTCAAGGGCGAACAGCACCTTGACTTGGAGCGCTTGAAGGCGATCAAGAAAGCGCTTCTGGACGCCGGGCTGGGCGATTATCCACTCGTGCTCCACGGCGCTTCCAGCGTGCCCAAAGACCTCGCCGAGGAAATCAACCGCTACGGCGGCAAGCTCGGCACCGATACCGCCGGTGTGCCCGAAGCGGACATCGAAGTCGCGCGCCGCGTGGGTTGCACCAAGGTAAACATTGACACCGACCTGCGCATGGCCATGACCGCCGCCATCCGCAAAGTGTTTGCGGAAAGCCCGAAAGAATTCGACCCGCGGAAGTACCTCGGCCCGGCCCGCACCAAAGTCAAAGAACTCGTCCGGCACAAAGTCAGAGACGTTCTCTGCTGCGCTGGACATGCGTTTGACTGAAGCTCAAACTTTCAAGCCCAAGCTCCAAGCCAGACGGCTTGGAGCTTTTTTATTTCGGGGATGTGATATTTGCGGACTTCTTCCGCCAAAGCTTCGCCGGTGTCCGAGTCCAGACACTCCCATTTTCACAACCTTTGTGCTTCGCCGGTGTTTCTCAAATTATGAATTCAGATGCCGCCCCCAAATCTAATTTCTCCTGGCTGCGGACCATTCTTCTTTTGCTCGTCATCGTCGGGCTGCTGGCCGCCATTGCCGTTCCAAATTTTGTGGGTGGCGGGCCGAGCAAAACCAGCGGCATCATCAACATATTGAGGAATGTTGACGCCGCCAAGGAACAGTGGGCGATTGAGCATGGTTATAACAATAAAATGTCGCCGGCACGGGAAATCACCGCACAAGACATCACGCCGTTTTTCTATCACGAGGATGGCAAGAATCCTTTAACCCGCCTTGGTCTTGTGATTGATAAGGACGGAAATCTCCGCAATCCTCAAGGTGTGGTGTTTGTCATAAATCCTTTGGGCTTTGCTCCGGAGGTCAAGTTCGCCAAAGCTTTCAAGTTGAGCGATCACAGTGGATTTTTCGGCCCAAAAATTCCCAAAGGCACGGTCATGAGGTTTTCCACCAATGCCGATGATATCGTGGAATATGTTCTGCCTGGGCAGGAATCCAAGCCGTGCAAATCGTTGAGCGAACTGCTCGCCAGATAACTTACTTCGGCATTTGCAACTTCACCTTCGCCGCCACTTGCGCCACGTCTTTGTCGCCGCGACCGGAGAGGTTCATAACAGTCGCCTAAATTCGTCCGGGGTCAGCCCGGCGTCGCGGGCAATTGCGCCCATCGTGAAAGGGTCAACCGGGTTGGCGCGCGGAATGACGAGCCGGGTTTCGCCGTTGGACATGACGATATGACCGCTTTGCCGGATGATGCGGTAGCCCAGCTTTTCAAAAACGCGTAGCGCGTCTTGGTGGCGAACGCCGGGCAGCTTGGGCATAGGTCAAATGGCGACTTCGACTTCGCTGACCTTGAAAAGTTTGGCCTCGTCCGCCTCCGCCGCCAGCCATTCACGAATGGCCTCCTGAATGTTGGTCAACGCTTCCGCGCGAGTCTTGCCCTGCGAATGACAGCCGCGCAGAGCCGGACAACTCGCTGAAACTCCGTCCTCATGCTCAATCAATGTGACTCGGTAGCTCATGGTTCAACAGTAGGCTTATGACAAAATCAAATCAAGTTCACTTCGGCATTTCCAGTTTCACCTTCGCCGCCACTTGCGCCACGTCTTTGTCGCCGCGGCCGGAGAGGTTCACGATGATGAGCGCGTCCTGGCCCAGCTTCGGCGCGCGCACCATGCACTCGGCCACGGCGTGGGCGCTTTCCAGCGCGGGGATGATGCCTTCGAGCCGCGCAAGTTTCATGAAGGCGGCGAGCGCCTGGTCGTCGGTGGCGTAGGTGTATTCGGCGCGGCTGGCGTCGCGCAACCACGCGTGTTCCGGCCCAACGGCGGCGTAATCGAGTCCGGCGCTGACGCTGTGGGTGGATTGGATCTGGCCGAATTCGTCCTGCAAAATGTAACTGCGCGTGCCCTGCAACACGCCAAGCGAGCCGCCTTGAAACCGCGCCGCGTGCTGCTCCGGCTTGATGCCGAGTCCGCCGGCTTCCACGCCGACGAGTTTCACGGATTTGTCGTCGAGGAACGGATAGAACAGTCCGATGGCGTTCGAACCGCCGCCGACGCAGGCGAGGAGCAAATCGGGCAGGCGTTTTTCCTTTTCCAAAATCTGCGCGCGCGCCTCGTCGCCGATGATGCGCTGGAAATTCCGGACCATCACCGGATACGGATGCGCGCCGTAGGCCGTGCCGAGAATGTAATGCGTGCTGCGGACGTTGGTGACCCAGTCGCGCATCGCTTCGTTGACGGCTTCCTTCAAGGTCTTTTGCCCCGTATGAACCGGCACGACTTCCGCGCCGAGCATTTTCATGCGATAGACGTTCAGCTCCTGCCGCCGGCAATCCACCGTGCCCATGTAAATCACACACTTGAAACCAAACATCGCCGCCACGGTGGCCGTGGCCACGCCATGCTGGCCCGCGCCGGTTTCGGCGATGATGCGGGTCTTACCCATGCGCCGGGCCACCAGGATTTGTCCGATGCAATTGTTGATCTTGTGCGCGCCGGTGTGGAGCAGGTCTTCGCGCTTGAGATAAATCTTCGCGCTGCCGAGTTCGCGCGTGAGCCGTTCGGCAAAATAGAGCGGCGTGGGCCGACCGCAAAATTCCTTGAGGTAGTATTGCAGCTCGCGCTGAAACTCCGGATCGTGCTGTGCCCGAAAATATTCGGCCTCCAACTCCTGCAACGGATGCATCAAAGTCTCCGGCACATAACGTCCGCCGTATGGGCCGAAGTGGCCGGTGGCGTCGGGCAGGTTTTCAGGAGCGACCTTGCTCATGGGTTGATTTTCACGGAAAGGCGCAAAGACGCAAAGGAAATATATCTCGTGACAGCGGATTTGGCGCGATCAGGCACGAGCACCGTCGTGGCGCTGGCGTCCCGCCCACGATAGTCACATCAACCGCCTCGGTTGATGAGGCCCGGTTCGGCAGCCGAGGCGGTTGCCGGGACCAAGGCAACCAGGGCGGCAGCCCCCCTGCCTGGGTGCTACATGTCCGCGTATAAATAACACTACATACGTGGCTAACAAAACGGTGTCAAAAGCCCTTGGATTTTTTCGGGATGTTTTTGGACATCGGCGA
>JALOTT010000523.1 GCA_025457745.1 Verrucomicrobiota bacterium | reverse complement strand
TCCTCCACCCGCAACTCGTGGTTGGCGACGTTGAGCGTGTCGCCGGCCTTGGGAAAGCCGCCGAGCCGATGCGTCACCCAACCGCTCGTGGTCGTAACGCCTTCCTCGCGCAGCGGCTCGCCCACCAATTCTTCCAACTCATGCAGCGGCAGCGCGCCGGAAACTTCCCAGACCATCTCGCTCGCCCGCACGAGCAGCGGCTTTTCCTGATCGAACTCGTCCTGAATCTGGCCGACGAGTTCTTCCAGAATATTTTCCAAAGTCACCAGACCCAACGTGCCGCCGTATTCATCCACAACGATGGCCAGGTGCAATTTCCGTTCGAGAAAAAGTTGCAGCAGTTTTTCCAGCCGTGCGGTTTCCGGCACGTAAACCAGCTTGCGGGCTACCGGCAGCAAATCCGCGCCGGTGCCGGCCTTCGTTCGTAGCGCGTAAAGGTCCTTGATGTGAACGACGCCGAGCGTCTTGTCGAAGTTGCCGCCCTCGCAAAGCGGGAAGCGCGAGTAGCGCGTTTTCTCCGCCAGGTCGAGACATTCGGCGATGCTCGCCTCAGTATCGAAGGCGGTGATTTCCTGGCGCGGTCGCATCACGTCGCGGGCGGTGCGGCGCCGCAATTCGAGCGCGTTCAAGAGGATGTGCCGGCCCAGCGCCGTGCCGCCGGATTGTTTCTGCGCTGTGGCGAAGAGCAAACGAAGTTCTTCCTCCGAGTGAGCGCGCTCGGCTTCCGTGGCCGGTTCCAATCCGACTTGCCGGAGCAGCCATTGGGAAAACGAGTTGAGCACGACGACGAACGGATAGGAGACGCGATAAAACCACAGCATCGGATAGGCAATCCACAACGTCGTCGGCAGCGGCCTTTGAATCGCCAGCCACTTGGGCGCCTGCTCGCCTGCGCTGATGTGCAGGAAGGTGATGGCGGAAAAGCCGATGGCGAACGCCAGCACATGGCGCATTTCCGGGGATTCGATGTTCAACCAGCCGAATACGGGCTGGAGCAACGCCGTGAACACCGGTTCGCCAATCCATCCCAAACCCAGGCTGGCCAGCGTGATGCCCAATTGTGCCGCGCTCAGGAAGGCGTCGAGCTTCTGCAAGATCAACTGGGCCACCTTCGCCCGGCGATGTCCGAGCCGGACTTGTGGGAGCAACTGCGTGTCCCGAATCTTCACCAGCGCGAATTCCGCCGCGACGAAAAAGCCATTGAGCGCCACCAGCACCGCCACGGCGCGCTGATCGCGGCTCACCACGACGGCGAGACGCTGACCGCTGCGCTGCATCCGGCGCAGCGCGACTTCGAGACGCTGATCTTCGTCCAGGTAAAGCGCCGGCTTCACTTGTTCGGCCACGGGCTTGGCCGCGTCCTGGCTGGGCTGAAATAGCAGGGTGTTCAGGGCCACGAGGCCGACGATGTGTTGCTGGCCGTCGCGTGTTTCCCAGACCGGCAATCGCGTCAATCCGCGTTCACGCGCCAGCGTCAACACTTCGCTCGTGGGCGTTTCCCCGCTGACCATGACGGTTTGCGCCAGCGGTCTGGTGATTTGTCGCACGGTCAGGCTTTGCAAATCGAGGACGCGATTGATCATCGCCCGTTCTTCCGAGCTGAACCCCTGCGCGGATTCCTGCATCACCTGCCGGAGTTCTTCCCGGTTGCCAAACAGGTGGCCGGAAAAGGCTTTCCCGTCCGTCCAGCGCAACAACATGGCTGAGACGCGCTCGACCAGAAACACGAGCGGTCGCATTCCGAAGTGCATCAGCCGGAACGGTCGCGCGGACATCATGCACAGCCGGTTCGGGTAGGAACGAAAGAGTGTCTTCGGCAACAAATCGAACAGCGCGTAAAACAGAAACACGATGGCGCCAAACATAATCGCGAACCAAAGTCGCCGTTCTTCGAAGTTCTGGTGCAGCGTAGCCACCACCCAACCAAGGATGGCGAAATTGACCAGCGTGTTGCCGACGAGGATCGTCCACAGAAAGTTTTCCGGATTCTCCAGAAACCGGTGCAGCAACTTCGCGGACGGCCGGCCGGCGCGCATTTGTTGCCGCACGCGCAACCGGCTTAACGCAAATACGCCCGCCTCCATGCCCGAAAGGAGGAACGACAGCGCCAGACAGGTGGCGATCACGAACCAGGTCAGTGCATTTGTAGTCACGCAAATATACCTGAACATCGAACATCGAACATCGAATACCGAACGCCGAACGTCCGGGCGGTCCACGTTTCATTCGATGTTCGATGTTTGATGTTCGGTGTTGAATGTTTTCCCATTTGCTCTTTCATTTCATTTGCTCCACGAGCAATTCCCTCACGCGCCGTTCATCCGTCACCTGCGCCGTGAACTTCAACCCGCGAAACGCCGCGGATTCACCCGGCCCGGGCACGACGCCGATCAGGTGTGTCAACAACCCACCCAGCGTTTCGATCTCGGGCACTTCGCCCAACGATGGATATTCACGCCGGAAATCGTCCAGCCGCATCGTGCCGTTCACACGCCAACGGCCCGCGCCGAGTTTTTCCATCACGAAACCTTCGGAAGCCACTTCGCCACGGATCTTTCCGACGAGTTCGCTGAGAATGTCCTCCATCGTCACGACGCCCGCCGTGCCGCCGAATTCATCGAGCACGATGGCCATGCCGCGTTGCTGGCGCTGCATGCTCTTGAGCAGTTGCAGCAGATTCATGGACTCCGGCACAAACGACGGGAACTCGATGGCGTCGGCCAGATCAATTTGCGGGTCGAGCAGCAGCGCGCGGGTGTTCAGGATGCCGACGATGGTGTCGGGCGTTTCGTCGTACATCGGCAGACGGCGATGTTTGAACTTGCGCGCGGCTTCGATCATTTCCTCCACCGACAAATCGTCAGAAACGCACGCCATGCGGGAGCGTGGCTTCATCACGTCCTTGGCGGTGCGGTGGTCGAGGCTGATGATTTGCAGGATGATTTCCTTCTCGGCCTCAGCCAGCGTGCCCTGCTGGGTGGCGAGTTCGAGCAACTCCTGATAATCCGCGTCGGTCAGCGCGCTTTGCGGCTTGATGGATTGCGGCACGAGCAGTTTGAGAATGGCCTCGTTCAACTTCTGTGCAAACCAGCGCAGCGGTAGCGCGAGCTTCTCGAAGACCAACAAAGCCGGGGCCACACGGAGTGACCATTGTTCCGGCCGGCGCACCGCCAGCGTCTTGGGCAACACCTCCCCGCCGATGAGAATCAGCGCCAGCAGACCGACCACCGTGGTCACTATCGGCCAATGTCCGTTGAGCGCCATCCACAACGCGATGGCGAGCATGGCGGCGGTGGCGAACGTGTTGCCGAGCACCATCGCCGCGAGCAGGTCTTGGGGATGATCGAGCAGCCGCGCGACAATGCCACCGCGACGCGGATGCCGTTCCGCAAGCTGACGCGCCTGCCATTGTCCGAGGGAAAAGAGCGCCGTCTCCGCCAGCGCGAAAAAGAAACTCGCGCCCGCGAAAACCAAGACCGCGATTGCCGCCATCAACGGTGCTCGTTCCATGCATTGAGCATGACGGAAATGGCGCGGCGGCAAAAGTCCAAATTACCGCACGCAGGTTTGCATCGCGGCGATTTGTCGGGACGGTTTCCGAGTGCCCGCAGGAAAGCCGGCCAGTCAAAGCGCCGAAATCATATTAGAAAAAAGGCCGACTCGCACCCGCGAGTCGGCCTAGCCCTGTCGCCAGCGGCCCATGAAAACACTAACTCAACCGCTGCGACGGTTTCAAAATGACAGCCAAACACAAAATCGTCAAGCCTTCATCTGGCGGCGGCGGCTCGTCCGTTCCGACTGCGCCGGCGCTACGGCGCGCCACTACTTCTGCGCCGCCTTCTTCTTTGCCCAGTAGGCTTTGCTGGCTGCCCTGATTCGTGCCATGCCCGCTGCACTGAT
>JALOTT010000130.1 GCA_025457745.1 Verrucomicrobiota bacterium | reverse complement strand
AACGTCTTGTGATCCAGAGAACGGTTGTCAATTGCTGCCATGCTTCAGCAACTCTAACAAATCTCACGCAGTGTGTCCAATGCCATTTACTAGGCAGTACTTACCCGATGAGCGTCACCAAGGTCAGCACCGACGCCTTCGCCAAGCGTAGCATCTACTCAGGCATGGAGTCTTTTGTGTGGCCATACGAGCTCGAGCTCCTTCAAGAGATCCAGAATGCACACAAGCAGACCGATTTGGGGATTTTGGCGGGATTATTGAGCGAGCAGCTTGATCGAGAAGAGAAAAACAGTGCCGAGCGAAAGGCGTCAAACAGCAAGATTGCAGATGGTTCTGACGCGAATGGCGACAGCGTCCAGTGGAGTGACGGCACCGCTTGGAAACGAGTCACAATCACCAAGTTGGAGGTGCGGAATAATGGTGGCAGAAAGACGGCGCGTTTGGAAATTACGAATGTTCCGCCAGAATTTAGGGCCGGTTGGTTTACCAATTTTACCAGCGCGGCTTTGCGTGGCGAGTCGAGCGCTCCGCCACGCACCGATACCATTAGCGCTTTGCGCCTCTACACCGATGGCTACACGCCACCATCCTTCCCAGATTTGCCGGCACCAAAAGGACAATACGAGGATATCTACTTTTCTCCGTGGCAGGACGCTTGGAACAGACGCACCATCATGCCGGAATTTTCGGCAAAAGCGGAAAAGGACGGCAAGCCTGTGCTTTTGCAGCTTCGCGTGATGGTCACACATTTGGCTGTCGAGCGTGGCGAGGTTTATTGTCTGGTGCGACGGCAATCGTCAAACGAGACGGCGATTGAGGGGTGGTTTTCCGGCATCAACAGAGTGTTGTTTGGCCGAGTGAATTCCCCTTCAAACCTTCCAGTTCAACCACAGCCAACTAGCAACAGCGCAGAAGCTAAGACCGAGACAGTTAACCTTGAGAAGAATTGGACAAAGTCATTTCCAACATTTCTCAAGGAGTTTGCAATCGTCATTGGAGACAAACCGGAGACGCTTCCAAGAGGCGCTTTTGGCATACTCGTAGCCCAAAATGACAAGAGTGAAGACATCTGGATGATACCCCAATTTTACCCATTTCGACCCGGTGCACAACTTGGAGAGGCTAAGACAACCTCAAAGTTCAAGGGTCAAATAATACAATGGAATTTGACGGTTAGTAAGGTCGTGGATGATCCTAAAACGGGAGATGTAGTAATTGAATTTAAACCACCGAATCTCGCTAATTATCATCCCCTGCTAAAAGTGTGCAATTACTTGAACGCAAAAGTTCAACCTCCAGATAGAAACAATTCCAGAACGCTTGTCGCTGGTCAGAAGGTCAATATTGAAGCCGAGATTGGTTTCAACATGTTTGAGGGATTGGATGTGTTTGTTGGAGTCGGGCCTAACGAAGGTGTTTTTGGGATGGGTCTGTCCCTTCGCGATGCAAAGCTTTTGAACACGTTAACCAAAGGTGACCGTTCATCTGCCAACACGACGGTCACAGGCAAAAACGGGATGGCGACAGGAAACTCGCCCAAAACAACACAGAACGCACCCTCAACTTCCAAAAACTGGCCAAAGTATTCCGGTGAACTCAACGGCGGGATGGAAGTTCGCGTTAAGAATCCCAACGAGTTCGGGGTGAAAGTCGGCCTGCGCTCTGCCGGCAAGGGCAAGGACTTTGTGGTTGACGCAAACGGCATTCAGTCAGTGCGAGTGCCCAACGGGCGTTATGACATCTACTTTCAGTATTCCACCGACCCGGACGGACTTTATCAGGGCGACTCGTTCACGCTGAACGACAACGGCGTTGAAATCCAGATCGTCAAGGTTGTCAACGGGAATTACGGAATCCGCAAGGTCAAGTGAGAATGCCAAACCGCCGCTGCTTGAAGGTGTGAAGGCCCACGCAAAAGTCTTCGTTGTCACTTTTTGGGGTGACCAGGCTGCGTTTTTCCTAACGTAAAAACGTTTCCCTCAGCGACCCGCGCTCCGTTCGCACCACGGCGCCCGTGCTGACATTGTGCCGTTGGAACCAGCCTTGCGGGGTTTCCAACGCAAACCGGACGTTCGTTGAAACCGAAACAACGGAGTTTGTGTCGTGCGGTTGCAGGTCGTGAATTTCAAGGATCACGCCGTCGGTATCCATGTAGGCAATGGAAAGCGGCACGTAACAGTGCTTCATCCAATAGCCCGCCTGCCGCGGCGCGGGATGGACAAAGATCATCGCGGTGTTTTCGGGCATGTTGGTGCGCCACATCATGCCGGCCATCTGTTGCTCGCCAGTCAATGCCACCTCGGTCACCAATTCCTCCGCGCCGACCCAGATTTTGATCGTCGGCAGCTTCGGCTGCGCTTGTTTTGGGAGCAGGTCTTCGAGTGAAGGTTGCGCGGAAGCGGCGTTGGTGGCCGCGCCAGAAGCGCCCGGGCCGCCGGCTGGTTTGGGTTTGTTACAACCGTCGCACACCGCGACCGCGACGATCGCGAGCACCAGGCTGCCGGTTTTGGTCGAAAGTTTCATTTGCGGTTGATGGGAATTCCGTTCGTAGAAAGTAGATGCCAAAGACCTCGGAAAGAAAAGAATTTTTGAAGTGGCGCAAGCTTGCAGTTTGCATCAGTACCGACAAGCCCAAGCTTGGAGGCGGGACGCTGGTCAGGCATCGTCCGCCAACCTGGTGGCATGACTCATAAACGACTTTCCTAAGTAAAGGTGTGCCTCCTGACATGGCTCGCCCCAAACTACCGCTGCACCTCTCGCCCGCACAACGCGTCGAACGCCGCCGTCTGGTGCAAGCGCCCAAGACCCCGCGGAAGCTCGTCCGCCGTGCCCGCATTGCCTTGTTGGCTGCGGACGGCCAGGACAACAACCAAATCGCCGCCGAATTGCGCACCAGCCACGTGCCGGTGGGACAGTGGCGGCAAACGGGTGCTGGACGCGGGTCTGGCCGGACTACAGGAAGCCCCCCGTCCGGGACGCCCGTCCACCTTGCCCGCGCACAAGTTTCAGACCGTGCTGACCGAAGTGGTGCAGCCGCCCAAGGGCCGGGCTGGCAGGAGGTCCCAGAGGACTTCGCCAAGACCGAGGCAACGAATTGTTTTGCCTGCGCTCATGGCCGGTCATTCGATCCCGAGGCGCTTCTGCATTTGCTCCAGCGGCACGCCCTTGGTTTCAGGCACCATGAATTTCACCCAAACGAGTTGCAGGACCATCATGCCGGAGAAGAAGACGAAGATATAACCGGGTGCGAACAGGCTGACCATCTTGGGAAAGACCGTAGTGATGAGAGCCGCAAAAATCCAATGCGTGAAGCTGCCCAACGCCTGGCCCTCGGCGCGATGGCGGTTGGGGAAGATTTCCGAGATAAAGACCCAGATCACAGCGCCCTGCCCGACGGCGTGCGACGCGATGAAAGCAAAGATGCAGACCGGGACGATGGTGAAATGCTGGGCGAAGAACGCCCAAGCGGTCAGGCCCAGCGAGGTGATGTAACCGACCGAGCCGATGTAAAGCAAGGTGCGCCGGCCCATCCGGTCGATCAGCCCCAGGCCAACGAAGGTGAAGATGAGATTGGTGATGCCGATGCCGACGGATTGGAGCAGGGCGGCTTTGGCGCCCAGGCCGGTCATCTCGAAAATGCGCGGGGCGAAGTAGAGGATGGCGTTGATGCCGGAAAGTTGGTTGAAGCAGGCAATGAGAAAAGCCAGCAGGATTGGAACGCGCAGCTTCCGGGTCCAGAAGTGAGAGGAAACGACACTTTCGGAGGACGCAGCGAGAATTTCGTCCGCGTGGGCCTCGACTTGCGCCTGCGTGGCGTCAGGCTCGATGAGTTTGAGCACTTTCAATCCCGCCTCGCGGTTTCCCTTCCGCCCGATCAGCCAGCGCGGGCTTTCGGGGATGCCAAAGCACATCACGGTGTAGAGGAAGGACGGAAAGGCGGCGACGCCGAGCATCCAGCGCCAGGCGTTCTCGCCGACGTCCCTGAGCAGGAAGTTGGAGGCGAACGCGACGAGGATGCCGAAGACGATGTTGAACTGAAACATGCCCGCCAACCGTCCGCGATAGGCCGGAGGCGAAATTTCCGAGATGTAGAGTGGCGCGGCCACAGTCGAGATGCCGATGCCGAGTCCGCCGATGAAACGGGCCGCAATGAAGGAGTGGATGTTCCAGGCGTAGCCGCAACCGACCGCCGAGATGACATACAGCACGCCGACCCAGAGGAGGGTGGCCTTGCGGCCGAAGCGGTCCGTCGGCAATCCCCCCAGCAGCGAGCCGAGGACGGTTCCGTAGAGGGCCGAGGCCATGGCGATGCCGTGGATTCCCGGGCTGAGATTCCAAAGCGCCTGGATGGTTTGCTCCGCACCGGAGATGACAACGGTGTCGAAGCCGAAGAGGAAGCCGGCGAGCGCCGACGTGATGGCCCAAAAGAAGATGCGAGCTTTCATGCGATTTCAGTGCCTGAGATGACTTGCGTGCTTGATTCAATAAACCCGTGGCTCGCTTTCGAGCCGGCGGAATGACGGATAGATGCTCAGAGTTGGGGAGTTTATGCCACAACATTTTGCGTTCCAAGCTGGCCGCGAACCGACTGGAGTGTGTGGAAAAGGCGGGAAGGGTTACGCAAAGGTTTGAGCGGCGTTGCATAGCTCTTCAATGAACACGCCAGTTGCTTGTCACCGGCCCGGTCCACACGCGAGCCGGCGGCGATGCCGGTGGTCGCGCAGCCATCCGGTGATGGTGTTTCAGGATTCAGGGTAGTCGCGCCGGCAAAAGACGAGCCGGGGTTCACGACCGACTTCAACGGGTGTGATCCGCGACCGCCGTGCCAAAGGATGATTATGGTTCACCGCGAGCTGCCAAGGGGTGCGGACCAAGGGCGTCCATTACTCTTCGAGCAGGCCGCGCGCCTTGGCGGAGGATGCATGCATTGCGTGCGTTAACCTTGAACCGATGAATCGGCTGCAATTCGAGGACGCGCAGCTCGAAACGAGGACGGACCGCGAGGCGATGTTGCCGCAACTCGACGGGCATTTTCCCGGCAACTGCGCGGGCTGCCACCAGCATCGTGACTGGATTGGTTTTGAGCGGGGATTCGCGGTGGTTGTGCCTCACGATGCTCGGAGCGGGCCGCTTCGGGTTGTTCCAAGCGGCGCGAGGGTGGTGTCTTGCCCGGGCCTGCGGCATCAAGACGAGGCTTTGATCCGCGCGAGCAACCCCGAAAGCTTTCGGGGTTGTAACGCCCGCTGAAAACGCGCGCGGTTGTAACGCTGGACCAGGATGCACGGCAGGTTTGCCGCCACGGCGTAGCCGACGATGATCAAGTCGCCCCACCACGGATTCCAGAGGAAGAACACCGGCGCGCACGCGATGGCCGTCCAGTGGCAAAGTTCCCCGCGCCAGGTTTCGCGGATGAAACGGCGCAGGTAGTCGGCCTGCGTGCCAGCCAGCGTGCCCTTGGCGAAGCCGCCACCGAACCAGCGCGCGGCGTCGGGCAGCCGGTCCTTCCAGGCCTTGATGCGAAACGCAGTCTCATAGAATCGCCCGGCTTGTTCCCAGGCGAAGGCATTGCCCGGATTGAACCACGTCAACGACATCTGCGTGAACACCCAGGCAAAGCTCATTTGAATGGCCAGCCAGCCAGCCACGTTCAGCACGATGATCCACGTGATGGGCAGTTCAATCAGCACGGATGGCGCGTCCTTTCCAGGTGACCTGCTTGCCGGTACGCATCGCCGAGCGGGCGAACACGGCGAAGAAGAAAATCAACGGCACGGGATACAGCAGCGCAGTGAACCAGCGGAACGCGCCGATCTGCCGACTGAACCAGCCCACTTGCGCGGCGCAGAGCAAATAAACTGCACCCCAGCGCAGCGCGTCACCTGTCATCAGCCAGCCCAGCGGCGCGATCATCAGCGCGATCATCCACGCGACCACGAGCAAGAGCGTCCCGCGCGGGGTCTGGCCGGCGCCGGCGGCGAACCCCTTGGTCCAGCCGGCGATCAACTCGCGCAGCCCGTTCGGATACATGCGGAACGAAAACACCCCACGGCCCGTCCCGCTCCGCACCGGGACCCCGGCGGCCCGAAACTGTCCGGCCAGAAAGAAATTCTCCAGGATTCGGCCCTTGACCGTTTCGTGTCCATTCACACGCCGGTAACTCTCCCGATCCACCAGCAACATTTGTCCGAACAAACCCGAAGGCACCGTGCCGACGGTCATGTTGAAGTTGAAGAACAACGACAAGTGCTCGTAGGGTTCGCGAACCAGGTGGTAAGGACCGACCGAGCACGCCCCGCCGGCGTAACCGGAAAGAATACGCGCCAAGCCGTCCGGCTCGAACCAGGTGTCCGCGTCCACAAATAAAAGGAGGTCGCCGGTCGCGGCCTGTGCGCCTTGATGGCAGGCCCACGGCTTGCCGCGCCAGCCCTCGGGCAGCGGCTGCGCCGCAATCACCGTGGCACCCAAATCCCGCGCCAGTTCCGCCGTGCGATCGGTCGAGCCATCGTCCACCACAATGATTTCGCGGGGCTTCAGCGGCTGCGCTGCCAGCGAACGCAGTAGCATTGGCAAATTGTGCGCTTCATTGCGGGCCGGGATGATGACACTGAGGGTTGGCCGGGAGTCCGACGGATGGGTCGCGGCGCAAGGCCGCAGGCGGTCGCGCAGGCGGAAGCCTGCCGCCCACAGCGCCAGCGTCACAAACAAAAAGATGCTTTCGATTCCCATCGGCCGACTCCTTTTACACGTTCCCGAGCGATGTCACAACCAGCAACGCGCCCGCGAACTCCCGGCGGCGAGGGTGCGGTTTGTGTTCGCCTCTTACCAGCGGACGGGATAGACTGCGGCGGTGAAGAAAATGATCATCCTATTTGTCATACTGATCGTCGGCGCAGTATTGATTTTCGTGAGTTGTCAGACCATGCGGAGCGGCTACGAGTCCGCGCCCTACAAGGTGGTCCGCACCGACGCGAAGTTCGAGCTGCGCGATTACCCGTCGCTTTCGGTGGTGGAGACGCCCATGGCTGCCAGCGGCAACTCGGACGACGGCAGTTTCATGCGCCTGGTCCGCTTCATCACCGGCGCGAACGAGGCCAAACAAAAAATCGCCATGACCACCCCGGTGTTCATGTCCGGCAACGACACGAACCGCACGATGGCGTTTGTGCTGCCAGCGAAACTTAACGCGACCACCGCGCCCAAGCCGGCCGACGGCGCAGTGGCGGTGCGGGAGTTGCCGGGCGGCCGGTTCGCCGTGCTGCGCTTCAGCGGCGGGCGTAACGCGAAGCGGGAAGCGGAGACGCTCGCGCGCCTGAAAACCTGGCTTGCGGCGCAAGGCTTGAAAACATCGGCGTCGCCGGTGTATGGCTATTTTGATCCGCCGTGGACGCCTTCCTTCCTGCGCCGCAACGAGGTGATGCTGCAAGTTGAGGTCGGCCAATGATAAGCCGCCAGGCGCTGGAATCGCGCTGGTCTGCATCGCGCGTCACATTTTCTCCGCCGGCGCTGGTTTCACGCCGGCGCGTGCTTTCTGCCGCCGCAGCCAGTCGCGCAGGCCGGATTTACGCCGGGCGCGGGCCACGGTGACCTTGGCCTTGCGCCAGACGCGGCGCGCCCAAACAAACTCGGTTGCCAGGATCGCCACGCCCGCCGCAATCACCAAGGCGCCCGGGCCGGGCAACACCAGCATCGCCACGCCAAGCAGCAGCACCGTCCCGCCGATCAGCGCGATCAGGAATTTCTTCACGAGCCTGCCTCCTCCGCGTTTCGGTCGCGCGTGAGTTTGGAAGAACCCTCACCCCACCTGCGGCGCAGGCCGGCGAGGCGTGTCTGCATTTCTTCCATATCCTGTTCGAGGAGTCTGAGTTCGTCGCCGAGCGTGGCCGAGCCGGTTTTGCGCTCATGCTCCGCGCGGTCGCGCTCGGCGATCTCCGCATGCATCTCGGACATGCTGTTCATGATGATGCCGATAAACAGATTCAAGATGATCATCGTGCCGAAGACGATGAAGGTGACGAAGTAGATGATGACTTTGAGCGCGGGCACATGAGCTGTCTGCGCGAAATATATGTCGCCCCAGTTGTCGAGGGTGACGATGCGAAACAAGGTGAGCAGCGCTGCCGGCAGCGAGCCGAAGTTTGCAGGATCGCTCTTGCCGAAGAGATGAATCCCGGCCACGGCGTAGATGTAGAACAGCAGCGCCAGCAGCAGGCTCACGTAGCCCATTGCCGAGAGGCTTTTCAGCAGCGCGCCGACGAGCAGTTGCAGTTTGGGCAGCGTGCTCACGAGCCGCAGCAACCGCAGCGCCCGCGCCAGTCGCAACACCGCCGCAAACGGGCCGGTGACCGGCAGCACGCATAACACGATGATCAGGAAATCAAACACGTTCCAGCCGTCGGCGAAGTAGCGCCACGGCTGGCGGCCATGCGCGGCCATCTTGAGCAGGGCCTCGACGATGAAGATGCCGAGGATGAGCTTGTCCAGCGCAAGCAGGGTCGTGCCGTGTTGCGCCATGATCGCGGGGCTGGTTTCCAATCCGGCCACCACGCCCGCCAGGACAATCACGGCCACAATGCCGTGGTTAAACCATTTCGCGGCGACGATGTTCGCCAGGTTGGTCGTCATATAATCACATCTCCTTGTGCCGCGCGGGCGCCGGGCTTGAGCAGCGGCGATCCCGAATCCAGCGGCATGATGAGCACTTTGTCCACCCGCGCGCCGTCCATGTCCAGGGCCTCAAACTGGAAACCCTGTTCGTCAAACGTTTCGCCTTCCTTGGGCGTTTTACCCAGGCGGGTGGCCACGAATTCGCCGAGCGTTGCGTAATCTCGTTTCTCGGCGGGGGGAAAGCGCAACACTGGCAGCATCGGCGCGAGATTCTCCAATGGCATGTAACCGTCCACCAGCCAGGAGCCATCGGCGCGCTTCTTGGCCTCGGGCTTGAGCCGCTCCGCCGGCGACGGAAATTCACCCACGATGGCCTCCATCACGTCAATCAACGTGACCAAGCCGATGATGCAACCAGCCTCGTCGGTCACGAGGGCAACATGGCGGCCGGTGCGTTTGAATTGTTCGAGCAGGGTCGCCACGGTTTGCGTGCCGGCTACGAACAGGGGCGGCACAGCAAGATCCTCCACCTTCACGGGAATGCCCGCGGCCAGATTGGCGTAAATGGCCTTGAGCGAGATTACCCCCGTGACC
>JALOTT010000129.1 GCA_025457745.1 Verrucomicrobiota bacterium | reverse complement strand
GCGCGCGGTTTGCCGAGCCAGATATCGCTCACGTCCTCGCCGTCGGGCTGAAGGCTCGCGGGCACAGTGACGCCGGTGAGCTTGCAAATCGTTGGCAAGAAATCCACCCCGCCGGTCACGCTGGTTTCGTCGCGTTTCCCCGCCGGGACGTGACCAAGCCAGCGCACGAGGCCGAACGTGCGGATGCCGCCCTCATACATGCTGCGCTTGCGCGCACGCAGCGGGCCGGTGTTGCCGACGCCCGCGTTCGATGCGTTGCCGATGCGGTAGTCCTCCGCGCCGTTGTCGCTGGAGTAGAAGACGATTGTGTTGTCTGCGAGCCCCATTTCGTCGAGCGCCGCGAAGAGTCGGCCGAGCTGCGTGTCGAGGTCTGTGAGCGAGGCGCAGAAGACCTGCATCTGACTGCGCAAGTCCTTCGCGTTGCCCAGATACTTCTGCATCCAGGGGCCGAACGCCGGGTCGCCCGCGCTCGGCGCAAGGTCGGCATACACCGCGAGCTGCTCCGGCGTGGGCTTCAGCGGCGCGTGCGGCAGCAGCGTCCAAACGTTCGCGTAGAACGGCTGTTCCTTGTGCGCTTTGATGAAAGCGATCGTCTCGTCCACGATCAGCGCCGTGGACTTCGCGCGGAAGTAAGGCTCCTTCGCCTCGTCGCCGAGTTGCGGCCCGTTCGAGTTCACCGTCTTTGACACGTCGAATCCGTAATCGGCCGGCGGCGGCGCGCCGGGTCCACTGCCGAGATGCCACTTCCCAAAATGCGCCGTCGCGTAGCCCGCAGTCTTCAACAACGCCGGCAGGGTCGTCACCTTTGGATCGAGCCAGTCGGGCATCGCGCGCGCCGCATTTTGCGCATGGGTGGCAAAATGCCCATGCACGAAATGCCGTGCCGGAGAGTGCGAGGTCATAAACGCTGTGCGGCTCGGCGAACACACCGTGGCCGTGACATAGAACTGCCGGAACCACGTGCTCTGGCTCGCGAAGCGATCGAGGTGGGGCGTCTTCACATACGGATGCCCGGCGAAGTGCGCGTCGTTCCAGCCCTGGTCGTCGGTGAGAATGAAGATGACGTTGAGTTTGCGCTGGGCGGCGCTGAACGCGGCCAGTGGAGGCAGCAACAAGAAGCTGTTTCATTTGCTTTCACTTTCCGGGTTTAGTTTTTCCCAAAAGATGAGATCGAGGGAGAATGGGGTTCGATTTCACGGCCCTACTTGGCTTTTGAGGCCTTCGCCTTCTTCTTTTTCGGCACGATGTCCGTTGTCGGGCCACCGTAGTCCGCGCCCGTGAGACTCTTTTCCACGGAAGCCTTCCAGGCTTCGAGGGCGGAGCGCATCCTCGCCACGCGCTCGGGTTCCTGTGCGGCGAGGTCGGTGGTTTCCTTCGGATCTTTGGAGACGTCGTAGAGCAGCGTCACGGGTAAAATGCCGTCTTGCTTGCTCTTGTTGTAACGCGTCGTCACTGGGCTCGTGTGCAGCTTGTAGGGCCAGTCGAGCCAGGCCGCGTGGCCGGTGCCGTGATCCCAGAAGGGCAGAGGCTTGGTGCGCGACTCGGTTTTCTGATCGAACAACGGGATTAAACTCACTCCGTCGAGGGGCTGGATTTGTTTTTGGGCCTTGGCTCCGGATGCTTCGAGGACCGTCGGGTAGATATCGAGCGTGGAACACAGGGTCTCGCTGGTGAAAGGCTTTGCGATGCGCGTGGGCCATTCGACGAGGCTGGGGACGCGCAGGCCGCCTTCCCACAGGGAGCCTTTTTCGCCACGCAGGTTGCCGGTGGACTTCGGCCCTTCGTGACCGCCGTTGTCGCTGCAATACCAGAGCAGCGTGTTGTTGGCGACCTTGAGTTCACGCAAGGCCGCGCGCAGCCGGCCCACGCTGCGATCCACGGCGGTGATCTCGCCATAATAATTCTGGTCTTTCACCGGCAGTGCGCGGTACGCCGCCTTGTCGGCAGGCAAAGCGAGGTGCGGCACGTGCGGCGAACCAAACCACACAACGGATAGGAAGGGTTTACCCGCAGTGGCTTGCTTGCGGATGAACTTCAAGGCCTCGTCGGTGGTGATGTCGGAACTGTCGCCGTGAAACTTCTCCGGCACCCCATTGCGACCGAGGACCGGATCGAGATCGAAGAAATTGTCCGCAGACACCCATTCGTCAAAACCCAGCTTGCCGGGCGAAAGCGGATCGGCGGCGAGAATGGCGCGGCCGGGAATCTCCGTTGTGTTCTTATCGCCGTTCTTGCCATTGAGATGCCATTTGCCGAAATGCCCGGTCGCATAGCCGGCGGACTGCAAGACCTTCGCCACCGTCAGTTCCTGCGCCCGAATCGGAGCGCCCGGACTGAAAGTGCCGTAGCGAACGGGGTGCCGTCCGGTCATCACGCTGCCGCGGGTGGGCGAGCAGTTGCAATGCGCCGCGTAAAAGCGGTCCAGGCGCAGCCCGCTCGCGGCGAGCGCGTCGAGGTTCGGCGTCTTGAGTTCAGGATGACCGTTGTAGCCGGTGTCGCCCCAGCCTTGATCGTCGGCCATGATGAGGACGATGTTGGGGCGCGCAGGTGACTCCGCCGCGAGGCAGGGCGAAGCGGCGGCGAGCAGCAGGAGCAGGGGCATTCTCATAAGTAGCGGCCGATGGATTGGCGAAACTCGGCTGGGGGTGCGGGTGTCTCCGCTGCCAGAAGGGCCAGAGCGATCAGTCGGCTGATTCGATTCAGTTTCATGCACGGGGCGATTTCCCGGGGGAGTCTTCGCTCACTGGGAGACGGTCGCGGCGATGGCTTCGGCCACGGTTTTGGTGCCGGCGGGTTTATAGGCATCGAACGGGCCATCGGCACTGCCTGCGGGCCACGTCGAAGCGTCGGCGTATTGGCCGTCGTCCTTGTATTGTTCTTGCAGCCGGGCGATTTCAGCTTTCAATTCGACGAACTTCGCGGCCACGGCGGGTTGTTTGGCTTCGGCGTCGGAGTAAAGCAGATTGTGCTGCTCGGCCGGATCCTTGGTGAGATCGAACAGCTCGTAGGCGTTCTTCTTCCAGTAGTGAATGAGCTTGTGCGTGGCCGTGCGGACGCCGTAATGCGCAGCGGTGTTGTGATGGCCGGGGTCGTGATAATAGCGGTAGTAGAAGCTCGAGCGCCAGTCGGCGGGCGTCTCACCGCGCAGCAGCGGGACGAGCGAGCGGCCCTGCATCGAAGCCGGGATGGGCAAGCCGGCGAGGTCGAGGAAGGTGGGCGCGAGGTCAATGTTCGCCACGAACTGTTCGGGGACGATGCCCGCCTTGATTCCGGGGCCGCGCACGAGGAGCGGGACATTCAGGCCGGGCTCATACATGAACCGCTTGTCGTAAAGGCCGAGGTCGCCGAGATACCAGCCGTTGTCGGCGGAGTAGATGACGATGGTGTTGGTTGCCAGGCCGGTCTGGTCGAGGTATTCGAGCACTTTGCCCACGCCGTCATCCACGCCCTGCACGCAGGCGAGGTAGTCGCGCATGTAGCGCTGGTATTTCCATTTCACGAGTGCTTTGCCGGTGAGAGTCTTGCCGCCCACGGTGAGTTCCATCGGCTTGACGTTGAGCCATTGATTGAGCGCGGGGCCTTTGAGGTCGGCGGGCGGATCGAGCTTGAGATCGCGGCGGGTGAGGTCTTTGGCGACGGTCTGTTCGTTCGCCGGCAACGCAGCGGGGCGCGTGCTGTAATCGTCCCAGAGCGTGTCGGGCTCGGGGATGACTTTATCTTTGAACATGGCGATGTGACGCTCCGTGGGCTCCCACGCGCGGTGCGGCGCTTTCTGGTGCAGCATGAGAAAGAACGGCTTGCCCTGCGGACGAGTCTTCAGGAACTCGAGGCCGAGTTCGGTGGTGATATCGGTGCAGTGGCCCGCGATCGTGAGCTTGTGGCCGAGAACGAGGAACGTGGGGTTCCAGTATTCGCCCTGGCCGGGAAGCACAATCCAGCGGTCAAAGCCCGTGGGATCGGACCCGAGGTGCCACTTGCCGATGATGCCGGTGTAATAACCGCCGGTTTGCAGGTGCTTGGCCACATTGTCGCGGGCGCCATCGAAGCGATTGAAGACCGGCACGCCATTGAGGTGCGAATACTGCCCGGTGAGCAGCGTGGCGCGGCTCGGCGTGCAGATGGAATTGGCGACAAACGAATTCTTGAACCGCGCGCCTTCCCGGGCCAGTCGGTCAATATTCGGCGTCTGGTTCACCTTCGAGCCATAGGCCGAGATGGCGTGCTGCGCGTGATCGTCGGAAAAGATGAAGAGGATGTTGGGCCGTTGCTCAGCAGCGAAGGCTGAAGGACGAAGGACGCAGGTCGCAGACAAGAATGCGAGGAGGATGAGGTGCTTCATAAGTCGGTTTGGTTGCTCAATGGTTGTGGCCTTTTATTTCGAGTTGTGTCGAGGCTCCCGCCACGGCGTCGCGCCGCCGCGCTGAATGTGCTGGCGCAGCGCGGTGGAGAGCTCGATGAACATCTTCTGGTTCGTAGCGGCGAGGTTGGTGCGTTCCTGCGGATCGGTCTTGAGATTGTAAAGCTCCAGCGGGCTGAAAGGATCGTTCTGCATGAGTTTCCAATCGCCGCGGATGATCGCCTCGTAGCTCTTGCCGCCGTAGGCTAGGCCACCCTCGCGCCGGACGAAATAGAGATCGCGCGGCGTGGTGATCGTGCCGCCCTTGAGCACGGGCACGAGGCTGATGGCGTCGAGATCGGCGGCGGGCTTCGCTCCGGCGAGTTCCAGGAAAGTGGGAAACAGATCAAAGTTCAGCCCGGCGTAATCGCTGCGGGAACCGAGCTTGATCTGCGCCGGCCAGCGCACCATGAACGGCACGCGCAAACCGCCGTCGTAGTGGTCCTGTTTGCCGCCGCGCCACGGCTCGTTGTTTTGCGCGTGGGGAAGCGAACCGCCGTTGTCAGCAACGAAGACGACCACGGTATTCTCCTCAAGCCCATTCTCCTTCAACGCGGCGAGTACGCGCCCGATGTCGTAATCAAGATGTTCCACCAAGGCGACATTTTTCGCGCGCTGCTCGTCCATTTGCGGCGCGCGCAGCTTCACTTTCGCCAGCCACTCGGCGGGCGGTTCGATGGGGAAATGCGGCGCGTTGTAGGCGAGGTAGAGAAAGAAGGGCTGGTCTTTGGCTTTGGCCCGCTCGCCCAGATACTCAACGGCCCAGTCGGAGAATAAATCTGTCGCGTGACCCTTTGGCTCGATGACCTCGGCGTTGCGGCGCATGTAGTTGTTTCCATGGCGCTGGTGGGCGGTGTAGCTGTCCATCATGTCGCCAAGGAAGCCGTGGAATAAATCAAAGCCGCGCTCATTCGGCAGGTTCGGCGATTCGAGGCCGAGATGCCACTTGCCGACGAGGGCCGTGTGATAACCCGCTTTCTTTAGCACATCCGCAATCGTCGGCACATTCGGATCGAAATAGCCCCACGAGTCCTCCGGTTGCGTGCGGATGACCCCTGGCACGCCGACACGATCCGGGTAGCGTCCCGTGAGCAGCGCCGCGCGCGACGGCGAGCAGACCGTGCAATTCGCGCGCATCGAAGTGAACAACATTCCCTGTGCGCCGATGCGATCAATGTTCGGCGTGCGCACGTCGGACGCGTGATAGGCCGAGACATCACCGTAACCCTGGTCATCAGTAAGGATGAGAAGGAAGTTCGGCGGCGCAGCGATTGAATTTGCGCGCGCCAGCGCGAGTAACGCGAGAAGGGCTGCGAGGATGGATTTCATTTTCCCAAAGCCGCCTTGCTCGGCGTCTGGGCGCGGGCCTTATGCTCCTTGATCAACCGCTCAACTTCCTTGATTTGCTTGGTCGCGTTGGCCGTTTCCCAAGCCATGTATTCCGCGATCAATTCCTGGTTGAATGGATCGGCCATCAGCTTCACCGCAGGATGCTTGGTTTCCTGCATCCACACGAGCAATTGTTGCCGCATTGCTTTGACGCGGGCCGCATTCTCGGGCGCGGCCGCCACGTTCACATACGCATACGGATCCTGCCGCACATCGTAGAGTTCCTCCATGACCCGGTATTTATGAAAGTCCACCCGGGCGCGAACGGACGGCACGGTTGCCGCCGCCTTCCACATCGCCAGCAACGTCGGGCTGCCGGTGTAATCGGAGTTGTGAACCTCCTTTTTGCCGTTCACCCACGGATTGTAAATGTAAACCCAGTCCCGCGTCTGAATCGTGAACTCGGGAAACATGTTGGTCTGCCGAAGATTGTTATAGTAGTAGCCCACGACGAAATCCCGGTTGGTTTGCGTCTCCCCATTGAGCAGCGGCACGAAGGAGCGTCCCGCCATGTATCCCGGCACCGACATTCCGACCAACTCCAACAGGGTCGGGGCCAAGTCCAGGGTGCTCACCAAGTTCAACGGATCGCGTTTGCCGGCGGGCACCCGCCCGGGCCAACGCACGATCAGGGGCACCCGCAAGCTGGCCTGATAACAGTTCAACTTTGCGAAGGGCATGGAGATGCCGTTGTCGGACACGAACACCACAATGGTGTTGGTGGCCTGGCCGGATTCCTCCAGCGCGGCCAGGATGCGGCCCACGCTGTCATCGCAGCGCCGGACGGAGGAATAGTATTCCGCAAATTCACCCCGCACCTCCGGCAGGTCCGGCAGAAAGCCCGGCACCACCACTTCCTCGGGACGATACTCGCGGCTCGCGCGGCTCAAGCGGCCCTGTTCGCGAAATGCCTTCATCTTTGGAATGTCCAACTCGGCGACGGAATTGTAGAACGGCCGATGCGGATCGTTGCTGTTGGCCATGATGAACCACGGCTGGTTCTGGCGCTTGGCGGTCGCAATGATTTCGCCCACCGCTTTTTTGAAAAACGGGACGTCGCGTCCAAACCCCGATTTGTCTTCGGTGATCGCGGTGTCCCACTCGTAGTAATCCTGCTGTTTGTTCAGGTTGGCGAGGTAGTAACCCTGCGCTTTGAGCAGATCCGGCAGCGCCGGGCCCACCCGCTCCAACTCGGTGAACTCGCGCGTCTGGGTTTGATGACTGTGATTGCCGGACAACATCACCTGCCGTGACGGGGTGCAGAGCGAGATGGGAACGTAGGCGTAATGGAACCGAAACCCATCCGCGGCCAATCGGTCAATATTCGGCGTCGTTGCCGCCACGGGACAGCCGTAGGCGCCCACCGAATCCCAGTGCATGTCATCGGCGGTAATCAACAGGATGTTCGGCCGCGCCGTAAGGTTGACCGTTGACAGACAGAGCAAACTTACGCCCCAAGCGAAAAGCCTCGGTGTAATCCGTGGCTGCTTCATAGATTTCATTTGTCCGGGCGCACCAGTTCGGCGCAGGTGGCATTGAACCACGCGACGGACTGGGCAATTTCGGGCGAGGAATTATCCCAGTGGTATTCGTATTCCACGCAGATCGCGCCCTTGAACTGCTGCCGCTGTAACTCAACCAACATGCCTTTCGCGTTGCTGACGCCAGTGCCCCACGGTACGTCGTGCGCCTTCGGTCCGGGCTCGTTCAGATCTTTGAAATGCAGCGTGATCACGCGGCCTTCCAATTTCTTGAGGCACGCGACCGGATCGAGTCCGGAGCGCGCCCAGTGACCCACGTCCGCGCACGCACCGAGCAACGGACTGCGGCCCTTCACCGCGGCGGCGACTGTCTCGGGGTTCCAATAAAAATTCTTGGGGCCGGGATGATTATGGATGGCGACCTTGATGTTGTATTCCTTGGCGAGCTTTTCCACCACATCCATCACCGGGCCGAGTTCCTCCATCTTGTCGTGCGTTTCCGGCTCGGCGACGAGCACTGGGATGCCAAGACGCTTCGCGCCTTCAAAGATCCTCCGGCTCTCGGCTTCATTGATGCCCGGCTTGACCACGCCCATATTGACGAAGGTCGTGTCCAGTCCCTTCTCTTTCATCCGGGCGGTGATGGCGGCGGCATCTTTGGTGGAAAGGCCGATGGTCGAAGCTTTGACGAATTTGCCGTCCGCGTCCGGGAGATTGACGCTGCCGGAAATGCTCATGTGCTTGACGCCCAGGGCGGCGGTTTTATCAATCGCCTCGAAGATCGGGAATTTCTGGAAGGTGTAGGAGTGAACCGCGAGCGTCCAGCCAAGCTGACCGGCAGGTGATTGGTTTTGGGCGAACGCCGGCAGCAGGAATCCCAGTGCGCCGGTAAGTGCGAGCATTGTTTTCATGGTTTTCCCCCCGATCCCTGGCTCGAGGCCAACTTGAATTTGCTTTTTTTTCATATCCGATATGTTTTTAGAAATGGCTCTGCAATTGACAGATCAGGGCGGCGTGATGGGAATGGTGCTTGTGACGGGGATTTCGCCCCGCAACATTTTACCGGCCTGATCGGCCAGCCGCAGATACCAGTCACTGCCCAGATTGTAGCCGTCAATGTTCAGCGGCACGAACGTTCCCTGTGCCGGCAATTGCGCGGCGGTCGGGACGCACTTGTACATCGCCGTGCCTTCGTCCACTTCATCGAACATCGCGCCGTAAATCATGGTGCAGCCGGATAGGACGGCATTGTAGGCTTGCCGCCAATAAAAGTTGCCGCCGTTGCGGGGGATTTGGTTGAAGGGGCCGCCGTTAAGGTTCGTCCAAGAAAACCCTGGGAAAATCACCGGCAGGTAATCAATGCCGTGGCTCGTGCAATCGGCCAGGTCGGGCACGATGTAGTTGTTGCGAAAACTATCCGCTCCGCTGTTACTGCTGTAACGTCCAACGGACCAGGGGCTGATGACGTCGAAGGAGCGGAACGTGCTGCTCCAAGCGGCGTTGGTTTGCGCATCACCGGTCAGCGTGCGCCAATTGGTCGGCAACCCACCCATGACCGTGCAGCCGGCCGCCTTGAACCAATCAATGGTTTGCTGTGCCTGTTGCGGCGTGTCGTATCGGTCTTTAAAACCAAAACCCCAGATGGCGACGACGGGTTTGCCGTTGTGATGGAGGTAGGCGGAACTGTTGGTGACCTTCTGCGTGTTGACGAGATAGAGCCAGTCATTGGTCAGCTTGCTCACGAGCAGCGTATTCGTGTAGCCGGAGATGTCATACATGATGGCGAACACACGTCCGTAGGTTTCAGCCCCCACGCGCACATTGACGGCCACCTGATTGCGGAGGGCTGAGAGGTTCCCACCGGGAAGGTCGCTGAGAAAACGCTGAAAGAAGACGCCGTCCAGATGATTGTCCTGCATCCATTTGAAATGGCGCACCACGGTCTTTTGTTTGTAAGCGGAATAGAGTTTCGCCGGCGTTCCGTTTGAATAGGTCATGCTCGTGCTGAAAAGTTCGTCCGCATCCAGCTCGGAGGTGTCGGGCCAGAAATCGAAGTGAGCGTTATCGGCATCCGGGGTGTTGTTGCCAAACCAATGCACCCAACGGTTATACGCCGATCCATCTCCCGGGCAGGCGAACCACCCTTGGTAGCCCATCAGCAGCTTGCCCGTCATCGTGCTGGGGTCAACCGTCGGGCCAAGCGTGAAGTATCGCTGCGCGGCGGTGTTCGGCAGCGTAACGGTGAATTGATTGCTCACGATCGCAGGAACATTGGTAACGGTCTGCCAAGCGGGCGAAATCAGGCTGGCCGCCCATTGAAGTGACGCCGCCGTGTAGGAGGTCGGCCAGTACAGGGCGAAGTTCGTGCCCGCCGGGAAGATGCGGAGAGCGGGGAGCGGCGGACTGGCTGGGACAGTAGCGGAGATCCCAACCGGCGCGGAGACCGTGGTCGCGCCCTGATTGTCCGTCGCCACCGCAGTGAGCTGGTAGGACCCGGAGGTCGGAATCGTCCAGGGCAGGGTGTAGGGACTTATGGACACCTGACCCAACCAGGTCGCGCCGGCGTAATAGGCCACGTTGGTCACGCTGCCATCGTAATCGGATGCCGAGGCGGTGAGTTGCAGAGTGACCGGCGCGCCGGGAGAGAGAATGTTCGTGCCGTCGGGCGGGCTGGTGATGGCAACGATCGGGAGGCTGTTCGAGCCCGAGCCAATGGGCGCCGGGGCCACAAAGTCCGCCGCCCGGGTGATTGCCAGGTTGTCCCATTGCGCCCCGGCTGGGAAGTATTTGGCCGCGGCACCGGTGCCGACAGGGAAGTCGTAGAAGGCCCGCAGGGTAAGATTCGTGCCGGTGTTGGTGGTGTTGAAGCTGCGATAGACAAAGTAGCCCTGGTCGGCGCTGGCGTCGGAATAGGCCAGCGTAATCTGGGGCTCGCCAGGGGCATCGTTCATGATCAGCAAGCTGCCGACAATATCATCGATGGCCGAGGTCAGGGCCAGAATCTGCTCTGTAAACTCCATGACCTTCTCGCGGAATTCAAACCCGATGCCGAATTCGACCGCTTCACCGATTCCGCCATGAAC
>JALOTT010000522.1 GCA_025457745.1 Verrucomicrobiota bacterium | reverse complement strand
AAACCAACAACAAAAAGAGCCGCCCTGAAACCCGCCACACCAAAAACTGAAGTGTCACCATCAAATCAACCCCGAAAAGTAGTTTTCGGAGGTTCCCTTATGAAACATCCGTCAAATTTCGCAGTGATTGTGATGGCCAGCCTCGGGGCGCTGGGCTTGGTTGGTTGCGTTCACTTTCATGACCAGCCGTTGTCGGCCGAGAAAGCCAGCGCGGATTTCAGCGCCCGCACGCTGACCGACGCGGGTTTGAAAGCCTATCTCGAAGCGAACCGTGTCACGGGTGAATGGCCGCACACCGCATGGGACTTCAATATGCTCACCCTTGCGGCGTTCTATTATCAGCCGAGCCTCGATGTGGCCCGCGCCAAGTGGGCGGTGGCGACGGCGGGAAAAACCACCGCCGGCGAACGCCCCAACCCGATTCTCAGCGTTTCGCCCGCCTACAACACGACGACGACTGTGCCCTCGCCGTGGATCGTGACGCCGTCGCTGGACATTCCAATCGAGACGGCGGGCAAGCGAGGTTATCGCATTGCCCAGGCGCAGCAGCTTTCCGAAGTCGCGCGATTGAACATCGCCACGGTGGCGTGGCAGGTGCGCAGTGCGGTGCGGCGGAGTCTGGTGAACCTCGACGCGGCGCAGGCGATGGAAGCGTTGCTGCGGGAGCAACAGAAGATTCAGACAGAGAACTTGCGTCTGCTCGAACAGCAGTTGCAGGCGGGAGCGATCTCGCCGTTTGAACTCACGCAGGCGCGGGTCGCGGCGGACGGCACGCGACTAGCACTTCACAATGCGGAACGCCAGAGGGCCGAAGCCCGCGTGCAACTGGCCCAAGCCATGGGTGTTCCGAGCGCCGCGCTGGAGGGCGTGGAGTTTTCGTTCGACAGTCTGCGCGCGATGCCGGCGGAAGTTGCCCCAGCGGAAGCGCGGCGGCAGGCGTTATTGAATCGCGCGGATGTTCTCAGTGCACTGGCGGAATACGCCGCGAGCCAGTCGGCGCTGCAACTGGAGATCGCCAAGCAGTATCCCGACATTCATCTGAGTCCCGGCTACGAATACGATCAGGGTGACAATAAGTGGTCGCTCGGGTTGTCGGTGACGCTCCCGGTGCTTAATCAGAATCAGGGGGCGATTGCCGAAGCGCAGGCGCGGCGCAGGGAAGCCGCCGCCAAGTTCAACGCCTTGCAAGCTGGCCTACTGGCGGAGATTGATCTCGCTGTGGCGGGTTATCACGCGGCGTTGCAGAAACAGGCCGATGCGGACGCGATGCTCGCGAATCTGCAAAGCCAGGAAAAAGCCTCCCGCGCCCGACTCGACGCCGGAGACATTTCCAAGAGCGAACTGGCGGCGCTGCAACTGCAATTCAGCAGCGGCGCGCTGGCGCGGCAGGAGGCGCTGACCCAAGCGCGTCAGGCCAAAGGGCAGTTGGAAGACGCGCTGCAAAGTCCGGCTGAATTGCTGCCCGCCGATTCACTTCAACTCTCCCAAAATCCAAAGATTTCACCTACGCCCAAGAATCCATGAACACGCGAATAATTCTCTCCGGTTGCTTTGCCCTGTTGTCGGCCACATTCCTCGGCGGGTGTGGGGGTGGGCCAAATAACGACGAAGCGAAAGCCCCCACCGAAGTGGCCGTGCAGATTGGCAAGGTCACGCGAGTCACGCTGCGCGCCCGGGTGGATGCCTACGGCACGGTGGAAGGTGAGCCGGCGGGCGGCGGCAAGGCGGCGGGCGCGGCCCGGCTTTCCGCACCAGCGGCGGGGATCGTTATGGCTGTGCCGGTGCAGGAGGGCGAACGAGTCGCGGCGGGTGCGGTAATCGTAAAACTGGATGACCGCGCGGCGCTGGCGCAACTGCGGCTGGCCGAACAGCAGATGGAACGGCAGAACAAACTCAAGGAAACCGGCGGCACGTCGGAGAAAACGGCGCAAGAGGCCGCGCAACAACTGGCCAACGCACAGGCGCAACTGGCGCTGGTGCAACTGACTTCGCCCATTGCGGGCGTGGTTGCCCGCGTCAACGTTCAGCCGGGCCAGACGGTGGATGGGAATACCGTCGTCGCCGAGGTGATTGATCCGGCGCGGCTCGTGGCGACCGTGAACGTGCCCGCAACCGAGGCCGCGTTGCTCAAGGCTGGTCAACCGGCAGAGTTGCTCTTGGAACGCAGCGCGAACGTCGCGGCGCAAGGCAAGGTGCTTTATGTCAGTCCGCAAGTGGACGCCAAGACCAGCACGGTGCTGGCGCGGGTTTCCGTGCCGGCAGACGCCGGGTTGCGCGCCGGGCAGTTTGTTCACGTCCGCGTCATTACTGAAGAACGCGCCGGCAAGCTCGCCGTGCCGCGCGAGGCGGTTTACACGGATCACGATGGAAAAAGCACGCTTTCGACGGTCGAGGGTGACGTCGCAAAACAGAAAGCGGTGAAGGTCGGCCTGCGCGATGGTGATCTGGTAGAAGTCGAGGGTGAAGGCGTGACTGAGGGCACGACGGTGGTGACACTCGGCTCGTATGCGCTGCCGCAGGAAACCAAGGTGCGCATCCTGAACGCCGCGAAGGGGGAGGCGAAATGAGCGGGGCGACCGGGAGCGCTGCGCCCGCGCCGGGCGGTTCGGGCATCGGTGCGTTTGCAATCCGGCATCGGCTGGCCATCATTTTCATCACCGTGGCGGTCTGTCTCGGCGGGGTGTATTCCGCGCTGCGGAT
>JALOTT010000521.1 GCA_025457745.1 Verrucomicrobiota bacterium | reverse complement strand
CAATGAATTCACGTTCCGCTTCAATCGGCGGACCTCCGCCTCGCGAGGTAAGCTGTTCTACCGTTTGGCCCAGCAGTCTGTTCAGGTTTCACCAGTCACTTTCAACGCCCTCGCACACCACAAGGAGTAGCGTCAGGTGGAGTCATGTCAATACCCCTATAAAGTTATTAGTGAGTTTTTCCAGCCGGCCCCGTCTTCTCCCTGGATTGCTCCAGAATCTGGCCATCCTGAAGCAAGTGGACGCGCAGTTTCTCGTAGGCCACCTGCTGCACGGGAATCTTTTCATCAATCGCCATCGCCGCTGCCGTCGCCGCGGATTGACCGAGAATCATCAACACCGGCTCCATGCGGATCGAGCCAAACGCGATGTGCGAACTGGAAGGACACGACGTGACCAACAGGTTGTCCGCCTGCCCGCGCTTCGGCACGAGCGCGCCGTAGGCAATCTGATACGGGCCTTTCGTGGCGACGCCGATGTCGCCTTCGTTCTGCGCGTGACCTTCCGGCGTGATGTAGCGCTGCACGTGGTGCGAATCAATGGTGTAGGACCCCATGCCCACGGAATCCGGCGTGGCGCGTTGCTTCAAAATGTCCTGTTCGGTCATCACATACGCGCCGATCATCCGCCGTGCTTCGCGAATGTAGAGCTGATAGGGCCAATGCCCGTTGTCCGCAAACTCATCCTTGGGCAGTCCCCATTGCTTCATGCGCTGCTGCACCTCCAGCGGCACGCGCGGATCGTTCGCGATGAAGTAGAGCCAGCCCTGCTGATAATTCCGGTGCGCGCGGATGATTTCGCGGCGGCGCTCGTAGGACGCTTCGGGGTAATCGTAGTTCCCCCCGATGAAATCAAAGCTCATCGGCCCGTGATTGTTCACGTCGGTCTTGCGATTCGGCAGCGGGTCAAACTTGTTGAACGTCTCGCGCCAGCTGGTGGCAAAGATGCGCAACAGCAGTTCGTAGCGGCTCGCGTCGTATCCGTCCGGCTTCGGGATGGTAACGCGGTTCTCCGGCAGATCAGTCAGACACAGCCGATAGCAGTAGGCCTGAACTTTCTTGTCACCCGCGCCGAACTCACCCGGCGACGCCGCGCTCACGCCCCAGATCACGCCGCTCGTGGAATCGCCCGGCACGACATACGGACTCACGGGTTGCTTGAGCACGCCGAAGTGATGCCGATGATGCAGCACGCCGGTTTGCACGCCATTCCACTTCTCGCCATAAACAGTCTGCGCCTCGCGTCCGACGTGATAATCCACCCCCGCCGCCGCCATCAAATCCGCCTCGTAAGTCGCATCAATGAACATCTTCGCAACGAACTTTTTGCCGCTCAACGTGCTGATGTGCGAAAGGGTCGCCCCACTTTTCTGAATGCCGCCCGCGCGATCCAGCCATTCATCGCGATAAACCGGGATTCGGTATTCCTTGATGAAAGACCCGAAAACTTTCTCCGCCACGCCTGGCTCAAACACCCACATGGTTTTGGCCGCGTCATCCTTGGCGCGCGTGCCTTGCCCTTGGTTGCCAAATTTTTCACGCGCCTGCCAGGTCCACGCTTTCGGGTCTTCGTAGTGCTGCCAGATGCGGTGGTGAAACTCGCGCGCCAGACCGCCGATCACTGCCGTGTTCCCCGTATCCGCAAAACCCAATCCGCTGCTCGACATCCCGCCGAGATGTTGATCCGGCGTGACGATCACCACGGATTTACCCATGCGCGCCGCCTGCACCGCCGCCATCACCCCACTGGGCGTGCTGCCATAGACGCAAACATCCCCCTCAACCACCGCACCGCGAACGCCCGGCCCACGATCAGGCGGAAACGAATTGGTGGCGGCGGTCGGCAGTCGGAGAGCCGTCAAGCAAAGCAGGAATCCCGCGATGGCACCGGCTCGTGCATGTGAGTGCTTCACGGTGAAAGGGAGGCCACTCAGCGCTTTCATTTTGCTGAAGGGTGAACTGGATCCGAACGACTGTGTTCGGCTTTCACAATGCGCTGCATTTCGGCCTCCAGTCTGGCCAGGACCTCGGGATGCTTCAAGTAGAGATTGTTGGTCTCGGCCAGGTCGGTGCGGAGGTTGTAGAGCTGTCCGGCGGGGTCGCCGGGGCCGGGCTTGATCGTCTTGGGTTGGGAGAATCCACCGGAGCCGAGCTGGTTGATGAGTTTCCAGTCGCCGGACCGGATCATCATGGCTGGCGAACTGCCCGCCTGCATCACGATCGGGCCGCGAACCGGTTGGTCCTTTGGTTGTCGGCCTTCCAGCACCGGCAGGAAACTGAAGCTGTCCGGCCCGGCGCCGGCGGGCAATTTCACGCCACAGACGTCGGCGAACGTCGCGAGCAGATCAGTGAAACAGATTGTCTGGTCGCTGATCGTTCCTGCCTTGACCCGGCCCGGCCAACGCACGATAAGCGGCATCCGGTGGCCGGCTTCCCAGGCGTCGCCCTTCATGCCGCGCAGACCGCCGGCTGCATCGTGACCGAACCGCGCGACATCGGCGGGCAGCCACATCGGCCCGTTGTCGGAGGTGAAAATCACCAGCGTGTCCTGCGCCAGGTCCGCTTTTTCCAAAGCGGCGAGCACGCGACCGATTTGCGCATCCACCATCATCACAAAGTCGCCATACATTCCCGCGCCGCTTTTTCCGGCAAATTCCACCGCCGGCAACCAAGGCGTGTGCGGTGCCGTAAAGGCCAGATAGAGCAGAAGCGG
>JALOTT010000128.1 GCA_025457745.1 Verrucomicrobiota bacterium | reverse complement strand
GCCATCGCATATACCAGGATTGTCATAGTGGGATGCCCAACTCCAGACACCGACCGCGTCGAGGGTGCGCCAGAATTCTTCCCACTGCTCACTACCGGGACTAGCGGTGCAATCGGGTCCGAACATATACGCGCCCTCGGCGCTGCGACACCGGAGACGACCAGCCACGAGCCGCACTTCATGGCAGGGGCCATTGAACCCACCGATGGAAAAACGAAGTGCCTGAGGAAGGAAGTCTGGGCGCTTTTTACCCCGAATTCCGTTTAGTGCGGGGCTTGATGAAGGTCGTATCCGGTCAGTTTTCATGCGCTTTTGGCCTGATACAATCCTCCGTCACCAGTTTCTTGGCGTCGGGATAATTCTTGGGCACGCCGGGCGCGGTGACGGGTGAGCCGCTTTCAATCTTCGCGGCGACGGCTTGGTTGAGGGCGAGGAGTTGGGCGAGCAAATCCTTTTTGGCGCTGAAGCCGTAGGCGTTTAGGACGGCGGTATCCAGCGCGGCGTGGGCGTCCTTCAACGGATTCGCGCCAGGCAGTTCGAGGGTGCGATAGAGCGCGCGCAGACCGCCCTTCATTTTCGGCAATGCCTCGGCGCGCACGCGGCGCAACTCGCGCGCCGCCGCCGCCACGGCGTCAATTTTCGCGATGGCGTCGTTGGTAGGGCGTGCAGTCCTCTGCGCGCCGCGCTTGGGATTATCCGACGGCGCGCACGGAGTGACGCGCCCTACCTCGTCAAACTGCGGCCACGGGAACGTGTCGAACACGGACTCAGGCGAGTAACGAAAATCGGATTTCAACTTGCCGCACTTGGTGATGAACCAAAGCCAGTGAATATCTGATTGCAGAACGCCAAAACTATAATCGTCGGCGAGTCCGAAAATTTGGACTAAGTTGCTTGGACGGATTTGCGAGGAAATGAACACGAATATCGGGCGCTTCGTGACGTAGGAACAGGCGAGATACCTTGGCAGAGATTCAATAACTTCAACTGTTTCCGGAACACACCGTCGAAGCTGCCACCATTTGTCCAACCGCGAGACCAGGTTTCGCTTCTTTATACGTTTGCCAAACTCATCTTCCTCAGTCGGCTGAGTTTCGGATTTTTCGTTTTGGATTCGAGCCATCTGCGCCATTACTCTTTCCTTAACTAACTCAAACGCAGCCGAGAACTGCATGGCTTCGAGCACGGAGCGCCGTTGGAAGTCAATCAACCATCGAAGTGACTGCGTCCCAGCTAACATTTCATCGCCCGTAATATAGGGCTTGATGACGGCTGTTGATTCTGGGTGTTCGGCAAGAAATTGCACACCTTCATTGGGCGAAAGCAGAAAGCCGAGATTTCCGGGTTCGAGGCCGCGGAATGCTGCTGGTGGCGTTGTGTTGCAACTGAGGCTTTTAGCTCCGCTTACGTCGATCTCATCGGAAAGCGTCGAATTTATTTGGTCGCACTCGCGGACATCGAGTTCGCAATCCTTGCTTGCAGGGCCGGTGCCGCGTTTGCGGAGTTTCTTTGTTGCGGCGGACGGTTCGACTTTGAACCATAGCTTGCGTGCCTTTGGGAGCAGCACGGCGTCCTGCGTCTTCACCCAGTTGGCGATGGCGACGTGGACGTTGGCTTCGCCTGACCACGGCTGGTTTTCCACGGCTTCCACAATCGTGCCGGTCTTCACGACGTAATCGAGTCCGCCCACGCGGGATTGATTGTTACGAATGTTCTGCGTGCCGACGAGTCCGGCGCGTCCGGCCACGGGATCGGCGGCGGTGCAAGCGGGCAGATGGTCAGCGGCTTTGCGAAACCAATAGACGCAGAAATCGGCTGCGCCCGGCACTTCGGCGTAAGCGCGGCGCAGAGTTTTGACGTATTCTTCACCGTGCTCGGGCTTAAGAAAACTCGCCCCGAGGAACGGCGGGTTGCCGATGATGACGTCGGCTTTGGGCCATTGCGCGGGCAAGCCTTCGGGCGTGAGAAGCGCGTCGGCAGCGAGAAAGTTTTTGTCGAGATTGCCGAAAGGCAAAGCCGGTTCGGTGATATGCAGTTCATCAATCGCCAGCTTGCGCGCAATCATCATCGTGACTTTGGCGATTTCGACGGCAAAGGGCAGGATGTCCAGGCCGTAGAAGTTTTGCGCGCTCAGGAAGCTCAGGCGCATCTGGCCGGGTTCGGCCTGGCTAACAAACTCCGCCATGCGCTCGTAAATGCGGGCTTCGAGCCGTTTGAGTTCGCGGTAGGCGAGGTAGAGAAAGTTGCCGCAGCCGCACGCGGGATCGAGCACGCGGAACTGGTGGAGCCGGTGCAGGAGTTCGCGCAGCCGCTTGAGGGTCCGCGCGCCTTCGATCTGCTCGCGCCACGGCGCGACGATGGTCGGGCCGACGATCTTCATGATGTCGGACGGGTGGGTGAACTCGGCGCCAAAGGCGTGGCGTGCCTGGTCGCCCATCGAGTGTTGAAAGAGGGTGCCGAAAACTTCGGGCTGCACCTTGGACCAGTTAAAGCCCGCGGCTTTGCGGAGCAGGACGAGTTCCTGGTCTTGAATTTCCAATCGGGCCGGTTGGGCAAACAACCCGCCGTTGAAGTAATTCACGCCTTTGAAACGGCCCCCGGCCTTGGGCGGGTTGGTATTCATGGCCTCGAACAGGTCGCCAATGAGGTCGTAGGTGCTCGCGGGCGTGCTGCAATCTTCCAGAACTTGCGTGACAAAATACCTGGGCAGCAGATCAATGTCCTCGGCGAAGAGGGCCACGAGCATTTGCAAGGTAAAGCGCTGCGCCAGCGGTTGCGGCACGCCGCGCTGTTCGAGTTGCTTGAAACAGTCGGCGAGACAGTCGGCGGCCTGCCGGGTGACCACTTCGCGGTCGTTCTCAAAGGTGGGCTTGGGCGAACCGGGCGCGAGAAACGCCAGCGGTCCCCAGCGCTCCGGCAAATCTTTCAGCGCAACGGTGTCCTTGGGCGTGTCGAGGTCGGTGTCGAAGTCATAGACGCGGAACTCGTCGAAATTGCACAGGACGACGTAGCGCGGGCGATTGGGCACGAGGCGCGTCCAGTAATCGAAAGCCTGACGGTAATGCCGCTGGAGATTCTCGCCGCGCTTTTTCATCTCGATCAGCACGATGGGTTTCCAGACGTAATCGGCGAACGCGGTGCCGCCGCCGTCTTCATCGGCTTTGCGCACGCGGAACTCGGCGGTGCCGCCGACATCGAGCGATCCCGGCTGGCCGAAGGCTTGAAAGAGGCGATCCAGGAAGATTTGCGCCTGACCCTTTTCATCGCCGGTGACGTTCTTGTCACACCAGGCGACGAATTCGGCGAGTTTGTCCCGATTCGGCATGGACGGTTTGTACTAAAAAGCCCTGGCGTTGTCAGCCGGGAATTGCGGCCTGCAAATTAACCCGAAAACCGGAATTGGATTTACAGGAGGGAACAGAGGAAGCAGAGAGCGAACTCATTGCCGCAGGAAGCGTCGGGAGGAAAATATACCCAGCCCCCACTGGGGAAGTTCCTCAGCCTCCGCTGCCTCTGCTTCCTCCTGTGAATGGTCTTCGGCGTTCGGGTGTGCGCCGGTGAAGCTGGCTGCCACGCGGGTGCGAGTCCCGCCGGTCGAATTGGACTGTTCACGACCGAAAGCTGCGTCAGGGAAGAAGCCGCGAGGCGGAACCCGAAAGCACGACGCAGACTGAACTGTCCGGTTGCAACGACAGTGAACCTCATCGAATGAGCCTCGAAACAGATAACCGAGAGCCGAGCCGCTACCCGAATGGCGAAGGCTGCCATGTACCGCTATCAAACAGTTGTGCGGCGGCGCAAGATCTCGGCGGGGTCAGCGAGGGCGACAGGACAGGAAGGGCAGACAGGGTAAGCCGGGAGAACTCCCGCGGAGCGTCAGCGACGCAACCCGCCGGGCAAGGTGGCGAAACCACCGAGCCAGCGAAGGCCGCCGGAGTAGTCGGAGTCCCGTGTAGTAGCGTTGATCCGTCGGACAGTAAAACCGATGGGGAGCGAAGGCGGGGCACTTGGGCCAACGTGCGCGGACACGGCGAGGGACGGGATGATGGCCGGGTGGAGGCGGAGACGCTTTTCGACCGGATAACAACGCCCGCAAAAGTCCAGAAGCTGCAACGCGCACTCTACCGCAAAGCCAAGGCTGAACCGGGCTACCGGTTTTACAGCCTCTACGGAGAACTGCTGCGGCGCGACCTCGTCGAAACCGCGATGAGCGCCGTGGCGAACAACGCGGGCGCGGCGGGCGTGGACGGACAGGCATGTTCGGCCTACACCCGCCACGACGAAGCGTGGCAACAGTGGCGGGATTCGTTGCTGGAAGAGTTGCGGAGGAAAACGTATCGGGCCAGTCCCGTGCGTCGAGTCCGCATCCCCAAAGGCGACGGGAAAACCCGGCCACTGGGCATCCCCACGGTCAAAGACCGGGTCGTGCAGACGGCGGTGGCGTTGCTGCTGCTGCCGGTCTGGGAAGCGGACAGTCATCCGCAGAGCTACGCCTATCGCCCGAAGCGCAACGCGCAACAGGCGATGGACGCAATCAAGACCGCGCTCCTGAGCGGACGCACCGAAGTGATTGACGCCGACTTGAGCGGCTACTTCGACAGCATCCCGCACCGGGAGTTGTTGCGGCTGGTCGCACGGCGAGTCAGTGACGGACGCATCCTCGCGCTCCTCAAGGCGTGGTTGCGCGCCCCGATGGTGGAACGCGACCCGGACACGGGTCGCCCCACGATCACGAGCAACCGGCGCGGCACGCCGCAAGGCGGAGTCATCAGCCCGCTGTTGGCCAACCTGTATCTGAACCGGTTGGACAAGCAGGTGAACGACCGGTGCGAGAAGCGACCGGTGCTGGTGAGATACGCCGACGACTTCGTCATCCTGTCCCGACCGGGGCAGGGAGCGGAGCTGTTGGTGCGGCTCAAGCGATGGCTGGAAGCGCACGGCCTGACCCTCAACGAAACGAAAACCCGGCTGCTGGATGTGCGAGCGGAAGGGTTCAAGTTCCTTGGGTTCGGCGTGAGTTGGCGGAAAGGAAAGAGCGGGCGGAGCTATCCGCACATTGAACCCCACCCGAAAAGCCAAATGAAGCTGCGGGACAAACTGCGGGAGCAACTCAACCACTGGACGCGGTGGCGTTCGGCGGAAGAAGTGATCCCGGAAGTGAACCGGCTGCTCAAAGGCTGGGGCGGGTATTTCCACTACGCCAACAGCACGAGGGTGTTTGACCGGATGAACCAGTATGCGGCGCTGCGAGTGCAACGCTGGCTGTGGCGGAAGGGCGGTTGCCAGAAAGCTCAGTGGGCGACGAACCCCCGGGAAGTTCTCCAAGAACGATATGGCTTGTATCGGCTGCCGACGACGGCGGCGTGGAAACAGGCGATGGCGTAGAAGCGATGCGAGTGAATGGCCCTCGGAAAGCCGGATGCGGGAAAACCGCTCGTCCGGTTTGATGAGGGGCGGAGCGAGACGGTCATTGGCCTCGTGCCTTTCAACCCGTCTGCTCCGCCTACTCTACCTAACCGAGTGCGGAAAGGGGAGAAGCCACCAGCAGGGTGGTCAGCACGCAACGCAGGATTCAGGCGGCAGCATCTGATGATCGGCCCATTTTTTTTGGGTAGCCGCAACAAGTAGGCCACCGCCCGAATCCCAGCCCCTCATTTCCAGCAGATGCGATGCCTACCACCGGAGCTGGAGCCATTTTTTTTCGGGCGCGGATATTGGCAACCGCAGCCCTTGAAGAAAATCAGGCTTGGACTTGAGCCACCGAATTGAGCGTGCCGTTGGGGTTCCAAACGTTCACGTGGGCCCGCGGATCGTGTTTCCAATTTCCATCCACCACAAACTTGTATTCATGCCGCCCCGGCGCCAAGGCAACCGTGATCTCCCAATGTCCGTCGCCATATCGTTTCAGGGGCATGGTGTCGGGGGACCAGCCATTAAATTCACCGCAGAGAAAAACCTGCCGGGCTGCGGGATCATGGAGCACGAAGGTCACTTTGACCGTCTTGGGCGCGGTTGGCTTCACGGCGGTCCCCGGCACTCGTGGCGGCTCCGGCAGCGTGGCCGTTGGCCACAGAGCCGCCAGCGGGGTCAGCAGGTGGGACTCTTGGGAAGACTCGTTTGCCATGTTGTCTGGTTCAGATTCGCAGGTTGAATACTCGAATTGTCCTAGGCTAACGCGGCGCCGGCTCAAGTTCAAGCGTCGTACTGGCTAGGTGGTGTGTTGATTTTCATAAGGATCATGGACTGAGTCGCCCGTTCCATTGCCCGTGATGTGCTTCGCGCACCACGCGGTAAATTCGGCGGGTTTGTCCCGGCTCGGCATGGCGGAGGTTTTACAAGGGAAACCCGGAAACGGCAAGCGGATCCGTCTCCGCAAGGCTTCGACGCGACAAGCAACGGAGCCGGCTTTGCAAGGCTTCAATCGTGGTCTCGGTGATTCTCTGTACAGCTGTCGCCATTCCCTTGTCCAAGCTCCGGCCCGTGAAGTGGGTGTGTTTGCGGCTGCGCCGCGCTGGGATTCCTGACATTCCACCCCCCTGCTGTCGGAGGTGTCCAAAGGCCAAACCCAGCCCTCAGTCTGATGCTCAAGTTACAGAAAATACTTGCGCCGTCGCCGTCTGACCATGAACGTCTGCTCATCCTATGACCATGAATACTCCCATCAGCCGGCGCGATTTTGTGAAGACTTCCCGGTTCGCTCCGGGTGCGGTCCCGCTGGCGCTCGGCGCGCAAACACCCCCCGCATCCCAGTCTCCTGACCAACGTGTCTCGACCATCCGCACTGCCTTGTTCAACCAAGCTTAAACCGAACTGTTATGCCCATGAAGATTCCGCTGCTACCCTTGCTGCTCGTCACCTTGACCCTGGCCACCCTTTCCGGTGAAGCCCAGCAACCGGCCCCGCGAAATAACACGCGAACCGAATCCCTCCGCCCGCCCGCGGTGCCGCTGGCGGCGCACGACCCGTATTTCAGCATCTGGTCACCGGCGGACAAATTGACCGACGCGGACACCGTCCACTGGACCGGCAAGCCGCATCGGCTCACGAGCGTCGTGATTGTGGACGGCAAAGTGTACGGTGTCATGGGTACGCAGCCTCGGTATGTGAAGGAAATCCTGCAGCAGACAAGCCTCAACGTGTTACCGACGCGAACCATCTACACGTTTGAAGGTGCTGGCGTGTCGGTGACGCTGACGTTCATGACGCCAGCCCTGCCAGAGGACATCGCCATTCTTTCGCGGCCTGTCACTTATGTGACCTACGAGGTCCGTTCCATTGACGGCAAGGAACACCGTGTTGGGGCGACGTTCTTTGCCCACCCTGAAATTGCCGTTAATGACGCGAAGCAACTGGTGCGAGATTCTTTTGAGGAAATCAACGACCCTTTCAAGAGAAGCGACGACCTTGGCGTGGCCCGTGTCGGTTCCATTGAGCAACCGGTTTTACAGAAAAAGGGAGACGACCTACGAATAGACTGGGGACATCTTTACTTGGCTGCACCGGAGAAAAAAAGTGCCGTAGCCTCTAACTCGTTCGAGTCCTTGTCGCATGTCTTCCTCGCCGACTCCACCACATGGCGAAATAGCAAGGTTGCCGGCTTCCGACAACCGCAGAAACCGGAAACGGAGTCTTCGCCTCTTTCAGCGGATGACGCCCCACCCTTAACAGCTTCGTTCAACTTCCCCAGAGTTGGTTCCACTCCCGTCTCTCGCTGGCTCATGCTCGCCTACGACGACGAGTTCTCAATTCAGTACATGAAGAAGAACCTGCGCCCGTATTGGCGGCGCAATGGCGATGACGCGGCGGCGTTGTTGAAGAAGGCCGCGGCGGATTACGAGTCGCTCAAGCAACGCTGCGAACAGTTCGATTCCGAGTTGATGGCGGATTTGCGCCAGGCCGGCGGCGAGAAATACGCCCGCCTCGCCGCGCTCGCGTATCGCCAGTGTTTCGCCGCGGGCAAGTTCGTCGCCGACGCCAACGGCCAGCCGCTGCAGTTCTGCAAGGAGAACCATTCCAACGGCTGCATCGGCACGAGCGACGTGTTTTATCCCATGTCGCCGCAGTTCCTGCTGTTCGGCCCGACGCTGGCCAAGTCGTTCCTCGTGCCGTTCATGAATTACGCCGCGAGCGAGCGGTGGAAGTTTCCCTTCGCACCGCACGATCTCGGCACTTACCCGCACGCCAACGGCCAGGTCTATGGCGATGGGGAGCGGGGCGTGAATAACCAGATGCCGGTCGAGGAGAGCGGCAACCTGCTCATCCTGTTCGGCGCGATTGCGCAGATGGAAGGCCACGCCAATTTCGCCGGCCTCTACTGGAAGCAACTGGAGCAATGGGCCGAGTATCTCAAGGCCAAGGGCTTTGATCCGGAGAACCAGCTTTGCACCGACGACTTCGCCGGTCATCTCGCGCACAACGTGAACCTGAGCGCGAAGGCGATCATCGGCCTTGGCTCGTTCGCCAAGCTGTGCGAAATGCGCGGGCGACCCCTCACCCCTTCCCTCTCCCCATCGGATGGGGAGAGGGTGGCGAAGCCGGGTGAGGGGCAGGGGTGGATCATAAAGGGTGCCGAATACTCAAAGATAGCGAAGGAGTTTGCGCAGCGCTGGGTAAAGGAAGCCGACGATGGCGATCATTTCCGGCTCGCGTTCGACCGCCCGGGCTCGTGGAGTCAGAAATACAATCTGATCTGGGATCGCATCCTGGACCTGAATCTTTTTCCCGCCGAGGTCGCGCGGAAGGAGATGGAGTTTTACCGCAAGTCGCAGAACACCTACGGCCTGCCGCTGGACAATCGCAAGGACTACACGAAGCTCGATTGGATCACCTGGACCGCGACGCTCACGCAAAACCGCGCGGACTTCGAAGCGTTGATTGATCCGGTGTACAAGTTCCTGAACGAAACGCCGCAGCGCTCACCGATGACGGATTGGTACGAGACGAAGACGGCAAAGAAAGTCGGCTTCACCGCGCGGCCCGTGGTGGGCGGCGTATTCGCGCAACTGCTCTACGACAAGGCCGTATGGAAAAAGTGGGCGAGCCGCGACAAAACCAAGGCGTCCGGTTGGGCGCCAATTCCGCCACGGCCGAAGATCACCACCGTCGTGCCTGCCGCCGATACCACGCCGGCGACGTGGCGTTACACGACCGAGAAACCAGCGGACAATTGGGCGAAACCCGGCTTCGATGATTCGTCATGGAAGGAAGGCCGGAGCGGTTTCGGCACGGCAGGCACGCCGGGCGCGGTGATCGGCACGACCTGGAACACGCCGGACATCTGGCTGCGGCGGGAGGTGGAGATTCCGGCGGACAAGTTG
>JALOTT010000520.1 GCA_025457745.1 Verrucomicrobiota bacterium | reverse complement strand
CTTTTGTTGCATATGCAACAAAAGGTTGCCAGGGGTTATCTGCGTTGTTGTTGTTGGCGGTATTGTTTGCTGGACCAGTGAGCGCTGGATTCCCGCAGGTCACGGTGTTGGATTTCAAGAAGGGGAACAAGGCTCTTGGCGATGACGATTGGACCGTGGGACTGGGGGATTTCATGGAGCTGGCGCTTCAGAAGCAGGGCGTGTCCACACTGGAGCGCAGGCAGATCAGGCTTGTTTTGGGGGAACGCGAGTTGCAGGCCGGCGCGATGGTGAGCGCAGTTGGATTCCAGAAACGCGGGTTGCCGCCGGTGGATTATTTCGTTGGTGGCAACGTCACCCGGCTCGCCGGCGACGAGTTCGAACTGACGGTGACGTTGATCCGCGCGGACAATGCGACGATGGAAAGCGCCTTCGCGCAGGGCGGTGTGTATCCCACGGATTGGTTGTCGGCCATTGACGCAATCGCCAGGCGGATCAGCGGCCGGCTGGAGGGAACGCCGCAGGCCGTGCCGGGATCGCGGTCCGAGTTTGAATCGCTTACCTGGCTGCCCGAGGCCGCGCTGCCATTCTTCAAGGGGCTCGAGTATTTTGCGCGCGAAGATTATCCGCTCGCGGCCGGTTGGTTCCGGACGGCGTCGGTCAAGGATCCGCGGTTCGAGCAGGCGCGGTTGTGGGAAGCGCGGGCGTTGCGGCAGTTTGGGTTCCCGGATCTGGCGGAGTTCGCCTTTGCGGCTTTGGGAACGGGCGCGCGCGGCGTGCGAACCAACGTTGTCGGGCTGCCGGTGGTCGCGGTGATCGCTCCGGAAAGCGTGTCCGTGGCGGGCCGGTCGGCATTTGTGAACGCGCTGGCGCGCAGCGGACGTTTTGAAATGTTCGAGCCGCAGGCCATCGGCGCGACGGCGCGCGAGATTGACCTGCAACTGACCGGACAGATGTCCGCCCCGCTGAACGAGCGCAGCGTATGGCTGGTGGTGGATAGCATGGTATTTGTCGAAATCGACAACGGCAGCCTGCGGGCGCGGCAAAGCGACCTACTTTCCGGCCAGCCGGTGCGTCAGGTGACAGTGCCATCGACCGGCCGGGAGGCGGACGACTTCCTCCGTCTGGCCAACGCATTTCTGGATGCCACGACACGGGAGGAATCCGAAGCGGTGTCGACGGCTGAAATCGCCGTCGAGGTTGAGCCGGGAGCGGGAGATCGTTCCGAGGTGGTGTATGGAAAAGTGTTGCGATTGGCGAAGGCGCATCCCGACCAGGCGCGTCCGTGGATTCGGCTTGCGGATTTCTACCGCGAATGGACGCCCCGCTTGACCTTGCTGGATCGGGCGATTGCGACGATTGAAGTCAATCCCGACCAGCCGGACGCCTCCTTCTGGCTGACGTCGGCGTTGTGGCGAAAGCGTTACATGTTGCGTCGCGCCTACTTCTATCCCGGAGCGCCCGCCTATCAGGAGAACCCGCTCACAAATGACTTTGCGTTGTTGCTCAGGTTGTTCCCGGACAGCACCGAGGCTCGGACGCTGGATGAAAGCACGCACAAGGCGGGCATCTACACGTATTCACATCCCGTGGGCAAAGCCACCCGATACCTGATTGGCCCGGTCTACGAGGGCGGCGGATCCCCGGTGAGAAGTCACCTGGGCGAGAGCAGGCCGCCGGCTTCCTTGAGCGAGAGTGAGTGGTTGGCGCGCTTGAAGACCCACCGTCGGCTGGGCGAAAATGCGAAGGCGTGGATGCAGGCCAACTGGCGTGTGCCGCCCCTTTCGCCCGGCGGACGCGCGGAGGTGGACCGCATCAATGCGGAGTTGTTACAAATTGCGAAGCGCGAGGATCAGGCCTTCAAGGCTTTCACCGAGGCCCTGGATCGTGGTGACAAAGAGCGGGCGCTGCAACTGGGAACGCCGTTGTTGCGCTGCCTGTTTCGCACGCAACGTCTGGCCGTGATTGAGCGCTGTGCGCCCCTGGTGAAGGCCGCGCGCGGTTGCGAGGCGCAGGTGATGTTTCTGATCGCTGAAATGGAGCGTTACCAGGCCGATTTCAATCTGGATCCCGCCACCGGCCAGCCCCGCACTGAGACCGTGGACTTTCGTTTTGACGATTATTGGAAGGAATCGCCGGGTTCCTGGGCGAATACCAGTCCGGACCTCACGTATGCGCGGGTGCTGGGCGGGGTGGTGGAATCCGGCCGGGCCTGCGGTGATCTGGAACTGACGGCGAAAGTGTTCGAAGCGTTGCGCGACAACGAGGCGTTGCCGGCCAGCCATCGGCAGACGGCGACGTTGGACCTGGCGCGAACGCGTTACGATCAGGGCCGGGCATTCGAGGCGATGGAGATGCTGCAATCGTTGCTTGATCAAACGGAAGGGACGGGCACGTCGCAGGCGCGAGGGGAAACCTGGAGTTCATTAACGGTGGAACCTGCCGCGTTTGAATTGCTGAAGAAAATCCGGTTGTTCGCTGATCCGGAGTTGAACTTTGCGGATTGCTGCGGCCAGCTGCCGAATCCGCCCCCGGCCCGGCCCGACAACCTGGACGAGATGAACCGCTGGTTCGACGAATTATGGAGTCGCGTGCGCGGCGGTGTCAGCGGGAACAACCGGCCCATCAAGGAGCAACTGATCGAACGCCGCGACGAGATGCTGCCCGCGATGCTCTACAACCTGCATCGACACGAGCGGGCGCAGCAGATGGTGATGTTCGCCGGGCTGCTGGGCACCAACGCGAT
>JALOTT010000519.1 GCA_025457745.1 Verrucomicrobiota bacterium | reverse complement strand
CGGCCAGCACACCACCCTTGATCGCTTCTTCGCAACCAGCGATGACGGCCGGAATATATTCCTTGGGAATCGCGCCGCCGACAATCTTGTTTTCAACCTCGACGCCTTTGCCCTTTTCGTTTGGCTGAATGGTGACGCAGGCGTGGCCGTATTGACCGCGACCACCGGATTGACGGATGAATTTCCCTTCGCCTTCCGCCGCCTTCGTGATGGTTTCGCGATACGCAATCTGCGGCGCGCCGGCAGTGGCGCCCACTTTGAACTCGCGGAACAGCCGGTCGCGGATGATTTCCAAGTGCAACTCGCCCATGCCCGCGATGATGAGCTGGCCGGTTTCCTCGTTCGTGAAACAGCGGAACGTCGGGTCTTCCTCGGCGAGGCGTTGCAAGCCTTCGGACATTTTGTCGCGGTCCTGCTTGGTCTTCGGCTCGACGGCCATGCTGATGACCGGTTCGGGGAAGGTCGGCGGTTCGAGCGTCACGTCAAAATCTTCATCGCACAGCGTGTCGCCGGTGGTGATGTTGCGCAGGCCGACCAGCGCGGCGATGTCGCCGGCGAAAACCTCGCTGATGTCCTTGCGCTCGCTGCCCTGAATGACCATCAGGCGGCTGACGCGCTCGCGTTTGCGCGTGCGCGGATTATAAATGCTGTCGCCCTTCTTGAGCTGGCCGGAATAAACGCGGAAGAAAACCAGTTTGCCCGCGTAAGTATCGGTCCACAACTTGAACGCGAGGGAACAAAATTTGGCGGCGTCGCTGGTTTCCACCTTGACGACGTTTTCCGTGCCCGGCTCCAACCCTTCCGCGCCGGGAACGTCCAGCGGGCTGGGCAGATAATCCACGACCGCGTCAACCAACGGCTGCACGGCCTTTTTCTTGAAGGCGGAACCGCACAGCACGGGCACCAATTCAATTTTGCAGGTCAGCCGGCGGATGGCCGCCTTGAGCGTCAGCGGATCAATCGGTTTTCCCTCGATCACCATTTCGGCAATCGTGTCGTCCTTGTTCGAGACCGCGTCAATCAACTCCGCCAGGGCGGCACGGGCTTTTTCTTGCAGGTGCGCGGGAATTTCCTTCACCTCATACTTCAAGCCCTCGTTGACAACATCCCCCTCGCCCCAAACGACGGCCTTTTGATTGACCACGTCAATGATGCCATCAAATTTGTCTTCGGCGCCAATCGGCAGTTGTATCGGATACGCATACGCGCCGAGTTTCTTGCGCAAGTCGTTGAGCGCATTTTCAAAATTCGCGCCCGTGCGGTCCATCTTGTTGATGAACGCAAGGCGGGGCACATTGTATTTGGTCGCCTGCCGCCAGACGGTTTCGGATTGCGGTTGCACGCCGGCCACGCCGCAAAACACGGCGACCGCGCCGTCGAGCACACGCATCGAACGCTCCACTTCCGCCGTAAAATCCACGTGGCCCGGGGTGTCAATGATGTTGACCCGTTGCGGCACGCCGGCGAACAACTTGGCCAGTCCCGCTTCCTGTTTCTGCGTCCAGAAGCACGTCACGGCCGCCGAGGTGATGGTGATGCCGCGCTCGCGTTCCTGCTCCATCCAGTCCGTCACCGTGTTGCCGTCGTCCACGTCGCCGATGCGGTGAATGAGGCCGGTGTAAAAAAGAATGCGCTCGGTGGTCGTCGTCTTGCCGGCGTCAATGTGCGCGGCGATGCCGATGTTGCGCGTACGCTCAAGCGTGTACTCGCGCTTGGGCGAATTCGGCCCGCTTGAACTTTTCGGTTTTTCTACGACTGCGTGCATTTTGATTCTGAAAATAAAAAAGCCCCGAGCATCACTCAGCCTCCGGGGCGCTCAACCTGCGATTTCCTACCAGCGGAAGTGGGCAAAGGCCTTGTTCGCCTGCGCCATCTTGTGGACTTCGTCGCGTTTGCGAATGGCGTTGCCCTGGCCCTGGTACGCTTCCAAAATTTCCGCGGCCAAAGCCTCCTTCATCGGCATGCCCTTGCGCGCATCCGCAAAATCCACCATCCACCGCATCGCCAGCGAAACCTGCCGGTCGCTCGTCACTTCCAACGGCACCTGATACGTCGCGCCGCCCACGCGGCGGGCCTTGGTCTCGATGCGCGGCTTGGCGTTATCCACCGCGCGCTGCAACACCTCGACCGGGTTCGACACGGGATTTTTTTCCACGAGCCGGTCAAAGGCGCCATAAACAATCCGCTGCGCCGTGCTCTTCTTGCCGCCACGCATGATGGTGTTGACCAGGCGCGATACGAGCGCGCTCTGGAATTTCGCGTCGCGACTGACGGGTCTTCGGGTGGCTTGTCGTCTGCGGGACATGGGTTCGTTTAATCGTTAAAAGGTTGAATCGTTGAAACGTGAAAACGTCACGCGGCGGGTGCGGCAACCGGAGCGTTGGCGGCGGCGGCGGCAGCAGCAATCTTGCCTTCCTTCGGCCGCTTCACGCCGTACTTCGAGCGGCTGACCCGTCGTTTTTCCACGCCGGCGGCGTCGAGCGTGCCGCGCACAATGTGATAACGCACACCGGGCAAATCCTTCACGCGGCCACCGCGAATGAGCACAATCGAGTGCTCCTGCAAATTGTGGCCTTCGTCCGGGATGTAAGCGATCACCTCGTGGCCATTCGTAAGCCGCACCTTGGCGACCTTTCGCATGGCCGAGTTAGGCTTCTTGGGCGTACGAGTCATGACCTGGATGCACACGCCGCGGCGAAACGGCGAACCTTCCAAGGCTGGCGACTTGG
>JALOTT010000518.1 GCA_025457745.1 Verrucomicrobiota bacterium | reverse complement strand
CCAGCCCGCGGATGGCCGCACCGTGACCCGGAAAACCCTTGAAGCGCTCGTCAAAACCGGCGCGTGCGACGGCTTCGGCCAGACGCGCGCCACGCTGTTCGCGCAGATTGAACGTACGCTGGCCCGTGCCGCCAGCGTCATTTCGGACCGGCAACGCGGCCAAAGTTCCTTGTTTGGCGCGTTGGAAGAAAAAGCCCCGCCGATGCCGGAAGCCATCAGCAATCTGCCCGAATGGCCGCAGCACGAACTGCTCGCGCACGAAAAGGAGTTGCTCGGTTTCTACGTCACCGGCCATCCGCTCACGCCTTACGCCACAATCCTGGAAACGTACTGTCTCGCCAACACCGCAAAACTCGCGGAGTTGCCGAGCCGCAGCCTCACGCGCATCGGCGGACTCATCGCCGCGGTGCAGCACGGCGTCTCGAAGAAAAACGGCAAGCCGTATTCAATGGTCACGCTGGAAGACCTCGAAGGCTCGGTGCAGGTGCTGGTGATGAACGAGAACTACGACAAATATCGCGCGTTGCTCGTGCCGAACAAAGCCATCCTCGTCATCGGCGAAGTGAACACCGGCGACGAGCGCCCGAAGATTTTCCCGCAGGAAATCATGCCGTTGGAAGACGCGCCGAAGAAATTCACCAAGCAGGTCCACCTGCGCCTGCACACCGCGCATTTGAAGCCGGAAAACCTCGACGCCGTGCGCGAACTCGTCGCCGCGCATCCGGGCAAGTGTCCGTTGTTCCTCTGCTTCATGCGCCCGACCGGCGAGGTGATTTTCATCGAACCAAACGACCGCTTCTTCGTCATGCCGTCGCGGGAATTGCAGGAAGCCGCCGACCATCAATTCGGCGAGGAAACCTACTATGTGAAGGTGGACACGAGTTTGCCGGAAAAGCAGCAGCGCTGGGGACGCAAGACGGAGTTCGGCAACGGCGAGGAATAGCAAACCCGCCCTTCGGCAAGCGAAAGGCGGGTTGCAAAACGGATATCTTCCGGCAATTACTTTGTCGCCTCGGCCAGCGCGCCGCTGATGGGCACGATCTTCGATTGCATCCCCAGCTTGGCGCAGAGGAAGAAGACCACCGCGCCAACGACGAACGCCGCCACCGGCGCTGCCGGGACATTCACACCAAGGTTCGGCAGGATGCCCACCACGAAGCCGAGGGCCCAGGCAATCCATCCCGCCGGATTGAAGCCCGCGCGCGGGCCGCTCCACTTCTTCCCGCTGAGCAGGTAGTCCACCATCATCGCGCCGCAGATCGGGCCGAACGATGCGCCGATGATCACGAACACCGGAATTACTTTCCCGGCGAGGCCGGTGATTGCCAGCACGATGCTCACTGCCGTGCCGATGCCGACCGAGATGAACGGATTCACCTTGGGCAGCGTGGTGCGGAAGCTGTTCGCAGCGATGAACGAGGAGAAGCACGCCGGCGGGAACGCCGCCACCGCCAGCAGGAACATCATCCACTTGGCGGCCCCGGTGCTCATGACCACGGGGATGAGGTTGAACGAATCGAGGATGAAAGATTTCTTTTCCGTGCCGGCGGCGATGGCTTTGGCGGAAAGCTCCGTTGAACCGTAAACGCCCGCCACCACGAGCATCGAGATGCCTGCGGTGACGATGATGGCCAGCGCGATGCCGATCAAACCACCCGTGCTCACGTCCTTGCGGTTGCGCCCGCTCATGGCGATGTCCACGCCCGCCGCGCCGGCCGTGGCGAAAAAACCGACGACGTAGGTGAGGATCAGAGCGATCACGCCCACGGTGCCCAGAGCTGCGGGCGCGGTTGGCGACAGTAATTGGTGCGCGGCGATTGTTTTTTGCGGATCGAAGCTGCTCACGCCGCCCATCGTTTTGATCAGCATGAGCGCCAGGATGACCAGCGGAATCAGCGGCAGGTAGGTGGAAACCTTGGCTACGTATTGAATCCCTTTCAATCCGACAAAGGCGGCCAGCACTCCCCACACGATCATGATGATCCAAGCCTGTGCTTCCATGCCCAGGAATCCGGCCACCGCCAGCGAGGAGAAGAACACGTTCACGCCCAGCCAGCCGAATTGCAGCACACCCATCAGAAAGCCCGGCATTATGAAACCGCCTTGCGCGCCAAACGTCGAGGTGCCGACAATATAGAGCGGCAGCCCCGTTCTCATCCCGAGCAACCCGGGCACCAGGTAGAAGAGAAAGTGGCAGACGAGCGCCGCCAGGACGAGGCCCAGCAGGGCCACGCCCACGCCCTGCGAAAGGGTTCCGCCCAGGCTTCCCGCTTTGGCTGCGTCCTGCCAAAACACGAACCACAGAAAGATGCCCGCGTAGGTGGGGGCGATGTTCTTGAACCACGGCGCTCGCTTGTCGTTGCCGAGTGGCGTGGCACTGGTGATGTACGACGGCAATACACTTGTTGGTTGTTGGGCCTGGTTGTTCATGATTTTAGTTTGGGTTTCTTGGTTTGGGGCAAGACCATAAATCCCCTTTGGCGTCCGAGCCGCCCGGGAACTTGATCTCTGGCAACTGTATCCATCGAACTGACCTTCTGTTACGCGGTCGCCCATGCGGGCGTGCAGCGTTGCCCCCACATAGTCGGGGACAACGTCCGGGTGTCAACGGTAAATATGGGTTCAAATTCCGGCTGAGAGCATCTTGACACTGCCCCCCTGTTAGGCGCTCAGCCAGAGTTCATCCCAGTGATTGTTGCGGCGGGCCTGATCCAGCGCGCTGAGGTTGGCAAA
>JALOTT010000517.1 GCA_025457745.1 Verrucomicrobiota bacterium | reverse complement strand
CACCAAGAATGTCTCCGGGCTGAAAGACACTGAAAGCTTGCTGCAAGTCATCCGGCCGCGCAAACAAGTCAAAGCCTGGATTTTTGGCCACACGCACAAGTGGAATGTGGCGGCGGACGAGAGCGGCATCCATCTGGTGAATCTGCCACCCGTGGCCTATGTTTTTCAGCCAGACAACCCGGCGGGCTGGGTGCATGCGACGGTGCGCTGTGACGGTATGAACCTCGAACTGCGTGGCATTGATACCACGCACAAAAACCACGGACAGGTGGTGGTTTTGAGGTGGCGCGCCACGTGAAGGCGGCTGGAGTTCACACTTTCGCGTGTTGTCCGGCGCCGGCAGCCTGAAGCCTGAACTCCCACTTCACCATGCATTCCGCCGAAGTCCGCATCCCGCTCCGCGAGGTAACACTCGGCGGCAAGCTGATTGTTCCGCCCGGCGCAAACGGTCTGGTCATCTTTGCCCACGGCAGCGGGAGCAGCCGGCACAGTCCGCGAAATCAATTCGTTGCGGATGTGCTGCGGGCGGCAAATTTGGGAACCCTGCTGTTTGACTTGCTGACGGAGGAGGAGGAACGAGCGGAATCTCACACGTGCCATTTGCGCTTCAACATTCCATTGTTGGCCGGGCGGCTCGTGGCTGTGACGCGGTGGGCGTTAAAACAAACAGTGTGTGACCGGTTGCGTGTCGGCTACTTTGGAGCGAGCACGGGAGCGGCGGCCGCGCTGGAGGCGGCGGCGGAGTTGGGGCAGACCATCGGGGCGGTTGTCTCGCGTGGCGGGCGGCCCGATCTGGCGGCGACTGCGCTGGCTCGTGTCACGGCCCCAACGCTGTTCATCGTTGGCGCTTTTGACACACCGGTGATCCCTCTCAATGAGTCAGCTTACGCGCAGTTGCGTTGTGAGAAGGCGTTGGCGGCAGTGCCGGGGGCGTCACACCTTTTCGAGGAGAGCGGGACGTTGGAAATCGCAGCCGACCTGGCGGCAAAGTGGCTGGTCCGGCATCTGGCGGGAAACGCGTATTGATTGGACGGTCAGGCTTACAAGCTTTCGTAATACCTGTCCATTTCAGCATCATCAATGAGTACTGAGTTGAAATCCTTGCCGCTCTCTTTAAGGATACGGGCGACTTGGGGTGACACCCAGCGTTTGCCTTTCCGAAGCATCTTCATATCCATCGGTTTGATGCGATAGTGGCCGCCGCTGTCGGTTTCGAGGATGCCCTTTTCCGCCATGCGCAACAGCACGGGCTTGGCCCACTCCTCCTCTTGGCGGAAGCGTTTCTTGCCGCCGGCGCGACGGCAGATCTCGCGTGAGGAAATGAATTCCTGTTTCCACGATTTCAAATAAAAATAAATCTCGCGCTCGTCGGAATCCATCATAGGCAGACATCAATTTGCAGCAGGCGCTACTTATCCCGCTGCCCGCGTCTTCAACATCAACACCCGGACTAATTGTCACAGGTGGTAACGCGACTTTAATCCTTTTTTCAACGGTGTCACGCCGTAAGTTTGCCCGGTGGACATCAACCGACCAGATTTATGAAACCAATTTCCCGTCGTGAGTTTGTCCGCAACGCTGCGCCCGCCGCCAGCGCCGTCGTCGTCGCCGGACCGTTCATTCGCTCCCTCCGCGCTGGCGAACCAGGCCCGAACGAAAAAGTCCATGCCGGTCTCATCAACTCGGACGGCATGGGTTGTGGCGACCTTGATTGTTTCTCTTTGACAATCCCGAAGTCGAGTGCGTGGTCGTTTGCGACGTGGAGGATGCGCAAATTCGTGCCTGAAGATTGCCCACGGCCGTCCAGGCGGTTTTCCATCCTTAATCAACTGCGCCCATGAGCAGGCTTCCGGTTCTGATTTTACCAACCAAAGGTTTATGGAAAGAATTTACGATTCACGATTTACGATTTACGATTGCCGCATGAGTTTGGCTGAAAACATTGAAACGATTCAACGACAGATTGACGCCGCCTGCCAACGTGCTGGTCGCGCGCCGGATTCCGTCACGTTGCTGGCGGTGGCCAAGACACAGCCACCGGAGGTCGTCACGGCGGCAGCTGCACTCGGTTTGACGTTGTTCGGCGAGAACAAAGTGCAGGAGGCCAAGGCGAAGATTCCTTTGTGCTCAGGCCGATTGCGCTGGCATTTCATCGGACATTTGCAAAGCAACAAGTGCCGCGACGCCATCGAGCTTTTTGAAATGATCCAGAGCGTGGACAGCCTGCTCCTCGCGCAAGAACTGAACAAACGCGCGGAACAGGCGTCAAAGACCATGCCGATTCTGCTGGAGGTCAACGCGGCGGGCGAGGGCAGCAAGTTTGGTTACGCGCCGGAAAGGTTGCTGGCGGAACTCAAGGAGTTGAACGCGTTGCCACGCTTGGAAATTCAAGGATTGATGACCGTGCCGCCGTGGAGTCCGGAACCTGAGAAGTCACGCCCGCACTTCCGCCGACTGCGCGAGTTGAAAGTGCAGTGCGAACACATTCTCGGCGCTCCCCTGCCCCACCTGAGCATGGGCATGAGCGGCGATTTCGAGGTGGCCATCGAAGAAGGCGCGACCCTGGTGCGCATCGGCACGGCGTTGTTTGGTCCGCGATTAGCGGCAAAGCGCGCCGCGACAGCGGGCACAGCCAGCGAAACATAAGGGCATCTCCGGTAACTCAGGGAAAAAAATGACAAAAGGATGACGAAATCCGTCGTCTTGGAAAAAAGGTGCTGATAAAATTCGCCGCATGAA
>JALOTT010000516.1 GCA_025457745.1 Verrucomicrobiota bacterium | reverse complement strand
GCGGCAATCCCTGCCGGCGTTGTTGGAGCGCCTCCACTCCCATCCGGGCCGCGGCCTGACCCTCCTCGCCCGCGCATGAACTCAAAACGAAAGACCTTGTGCGAGGGGTAGTCATCATACAGGACATCCCAGACGTTGTTCGAACTCAGCAGTTCCGGCAGGAATTCAACGCGATAAGCCGCGTTTGACCCGCTCTGCCAGTGTAACTGAATAGCGCGTTCGTCTGTCGCCAGCGTGCGAGTGAACTGGAGTTGTTGGGCGTGAGAGTTTGTGCAGAGGCCGAGGGCGAGAACGCAGCCCACTACCAGCCTCACAATTGTTTGCTTGATGGCTTTCATGGTTTATTATTTTTTTTAGTTAGCTACGCTCCACATCACGCCCCATTGGGCGGTGTTGTGCAAGTTAAATCAACGCCCCAATAGGGCGTGTCAAAAAGTCGGCCAAGACTGCCTGAGCTTGCTGTGTTCGGCGCGAATGTGCGGCGTGAACGTGTCGCGCGCGGCATCACCCAGGAACGGCTGGCCGAACTGGTGGACATAAATCCAAGGACGGTTCAGAAAATTGAGGCGGGCAAATTGAACATTTTACTTACAACCATCCAGCGGTTGCAGGCGGCTTTGGGTTGTTCTTGGGATTGTCTGATGCGCAAGTAGATCATTCCTTCAAGAACTGCCCTACAAATACCGTGAAGCGGTTTGGCGAACAAGCTTGTTTTAGTTCATCGCCGCTGCTGCGTTTTTCTCCGCTTGTGAAGAGGTTGTTACTAAGATTCAATAACTCCGCTTTGCTCAAACCAAAAATGTTCTATCTGCTGTTGGCATGATTGATTCAGTTTCAGAAACTGCGGGCGGCGTGGCGGACTTGAAAAAGGCCCGCCGCCGCAAAGCGCCCATGTCGGAAGCGGCGCGGACTGACCGGTTGCCGCCGCACGCACCGGAAGCGGAGCAAGGGGTGTTGGGCTGCATTCTCCTCTCGCCCAACGAATGTCTCGGCGAGTGCATCCAGAAGATCAAGACCGACGCCGAAGTGTTTTACGACCTGCGCCACCAGACAATTTATCGCGCGCTGGTGGAGATGTACGACCACCGCGAGGCGATAGACATCATCACGCTGCAACAACGGCTCGCGGACCGGCAACAGCTCGAACCCATCGGCGGCATCCCCTATTTGAACGGCCTGCAGGACAGCGTGCCGTCGGCGGCCAACCTGTCCTACTACCTCGACATCATACAGGAAAAATTTCTCCTCCGGAAAATGATCCACACCTGCACGGATGTCATCAGTCGGGTGTACGATTTTGACGGCGACGTGGAGGCGTTGCTCGACCAGGTCGAAAGCGAAGTGCTGCGGATGAACGAGTCGCGCGTGCAGGGCGGCGCCACGCCGATCAAGCAACTCGTCATGGATGCCACCCACACGGTCGAAAATTTTTTCAATCGGAAGGGCGTGCTAAGCGGCGTCGGCACCGGCTTCGGCGATTTGGATAAGATGACCGACGGTTTGCACGGCGGCGAAATGATCGTCATCGCCGCGCGGCCGAGCATGGGCAAAACCTCGTTGGCGATGAACATAGTCGAGCACGCGGTCTTGACGCAAAAACTGCCGGTGGGAGTGTTCAGTCTGGAAATGACCGCCGAGGCGCTCGTGCTGCGCATGTTGTGCTCGATTGCGAAGGTGAACTTACGGACCATCCGCGAAGGGTTCATGTCGGAGTCGGATTTTCCAAAACTCACGAATGCGGCGGGCCGGCTCTCGAACGCGCCGTTGTTCATTGACGACTCGCCGGGGCTTTCGATTTTGCAGTTGCGCGCCCGCGCCCGGCGGCTGTCGCAGCAGTTCGGCATCAAACTTTTCGTCGTTGACTACTTGCAACTGCTCCATTCTACTGCGCGGCGTTCGCAGGAAAACCGGCAGCAGGAGATCGCCGATATTTCCGGTGGAATCAAAGCGCTGGCCAAGGAATTGAAAGTGCCGGTGCTCGTCCTGAGCCAGTTGAACCGTGAGTTGGAGCGGGACAAGAACCGCCGGCCGCGCCTGTCGGACTTGCGCGAGTCGGGCGCGATTGAACAGGATGCCGACCTGGTGGGTCTGCTTTACAAACCCAGCAGCGGCGATGACGACGAGGGCGGCGCGACCGAAGAGCCAGACGGGATTCCGGTGAACCTGTTGATCGCCAAACAGCGCAACGGCCCGACCGGCGATGTGAATTTGACATTTTTGAAACCATACACCCGCTTTGAAAGCGCAGCCAAAGTCAGCGACGACGACGTGCCGGGTAACTGAGCCATGATGAAATCATTGCTTCGCCTTTGCGGACTTTGTGTGCTGCTCGCCCTCCTGTGCGGGACAGCGTGGGGACAATTGACGGCTCCCAAAGTTGCCCGGATTGCCATCAAGCACGTCGGCCCCGCCGCCGTCAGCGACGATCTCATCCGCGCCAACATCCGCGTCAAGCCGGGCGATCCCTACCTGCCCCCCGCCGTGGATGACGACGTGCGCAGCCTTTACGGCACGGGCCTGTTTTACAACGTCCGCGTGACCGTCGAGCGCGAGGATGCCGGCAGCCTCGCGCTCACCTACGTGGTGCAGGCCAAGCCGCGCCTGACGGACATCAAGTTTCAGGGCAACAAGAAACTCACCACCTCGAATTTGAAGAAGAAGGTCACCTCAAAGGTTGGCGAGCCCCTTGACGAGCGCAAACTGTTCACGGACAGCCAGGCCATGCAGGAGGCGTATCAGAAGAAG
>JALOTT010000515.1 GCA_025457745.1 Verrucomicrobiota bacterium | reverse complement strand
TACCGTTCCACAACGCACCTGATCACCATGCTCTACTTCGTGGCCGGAAAACTCCGATTACCCCAATATTGAGGCTCCACCGAAAATAGCGAAGAACCAAATTGACGCTGTTTTCGGTGCACCCGTTCAACATGCCGTGACCCATTTCACCGTGAAAGCGGCCTCCGGAGCGGGTGGCGACGCAATTCCCGACGACGCCTTGGCGAAAGCGGTGACTGCCGGTTGGAGTGCGAACCGCAACGCTGCCGAAAACAATGCTGCGCGCATTGGAGGGGTTGGATTTCGGGACGCGGTGGATTTTGGGTGGTTCCTGTCAATTGGCCTAGGCAACACCGCCCGGTAACAAGCGACGCGGCGGGACGGCGGCTGCCGGGTCCACGAACGGATAATTTATGGTCACGGCTATAAATTTGGTCCGGTCGTTCCACTCCAGTAAACTCCGTCGAGGCGAGAATGTGGTATGGCTCACCGAGGTCAACGCCAGCCTTGCGGCAATTCCACCGCGAGCAATTCGCGCACGAGCGCATCGGCGGAAGCTTCCAACGCGGCCCGGTTTCCGATGGCGGTGAACTTCCCGTCGTTCAGCAGCGCGAAATGGCTCGCGTGCTCCCGCCACGCGCGAAATGACTCGCTCGTCGCCACCAGCGTCATGGGCCGGTCACGCCACGCGGTTTGCCCGCGCCCCAACTGGCTGAGAAAATTCAGCCACCAGTTCGCGTGCCGCGCGTCCAGCCGGGCGAGCGGATTGTCCAGCAGCAGCACGTCGGGCCGGAGCATGAGCGCGCGCGCGAGTCCGGCGCGCTTCTGCCAGTTGCGGGCGATGGCCGACGGCACACGATTGGCAAAACTCGACAACTCCATCAATTCCAACATCGCTTGCACGCGGGGTTCAGCTTCGGCGCGGGTGAGATTTTCGTGATACCGCAGCGGCAACGCCACATTTTCGGCGACGGTCATGTGGTTGAACAATTGGCCGCCATCGAAGACAAGGCCCAATCGCAGCCGTTCCGCCAGCCGCTCCTCCTCAAAAATCGGCATCTTCGCGCCAAAGCAGCGATACGTGCCGCGCGTGGGCGACATTAACCCACCCGCCAGCATCAAAAAATCGCTCTTGCCCGAACGCTGCGGGCCGGCCACTACCCAGAGCTCGCCGGCGTTTACCGTCCAGTTGATTGCTTCCGCGATACCGACGTTCTGGTCGCGCATTGCGCCGAGGGCGAGGTTGCGCATTTCGATGGCGGCCGGACTGGAATTGGTTGTGGTTTCGCTCATCCGACGGTCAGGTATATGATGATGAACAACGCGTCAATCAGCACACAGGCGACGATGCTTTGCGCCACCGCGCGCACCGTCGCCCGTGAAATCTCGTCGAGCTGCAACGGCTGCGCCAGCCCGTGATAACACGTCACGATGGCGATGATGAATCCAAACGCGCACGTCTTGAGCGCCAGCAACACGAAGTCGAGATAAGTCAACGCGCCCGCAATCTGGCCGAAATAATCGCCCGGCAGCAGCGGCACGTCTTGCAGGAAAGCCCACAAGTAACCACTCGCCAGCGCGCCGAGAATCAGATAAACCGTCAGCGAGAACATTCCCGCCGCCATTCCGACGACGCGCGGCACGACCAGGTAATGCACCGGGTCAATCCCCAACGCTTCGAGCGCCTCGACTTCGCCCAGCGCGCGCGCCGTGCCCAATTCCACGACGTTCGCCGTGCCGACACGCGCCAACACCAGCAGCGCCGCCAGCAACGGCCCGAGTTCGCGCACCACCACGATGACCATGATCGAGCCAAGCCACTGAATCGCCCCCACGCGCGCCAGCGCCGAAACCGCCTGTCCGATCACCAGCAGGCCGAGCGCAAACGCGACGAATAGAAACATCGGCAGCAAACGTGAACCGGATCGCGCGATTTCCTGGCGCATCAACGGCCGGATTACCTGGGAGGCCGCGCGAAATTTGCGGATGAACACCGCGATCGTGATGAGCGCAAACGCGCCCAGGCCCTGGACCGTCAGCAGAAACAGAAACAGCTTTCGCCCGAGAAAATTGGCGTAGGAGCGCGGCAACGTCCCGCGCAAAAGAAAATTCGTTCCCGACACGTCAAACGTGCTGACATCGCCTTTATGCACGTGGCCAGCGTAGCGAAGGCGAAGCCGGGGTCAATTCCCGACTCCTGCACGGCCCCACGGTAACCACATCAAATTTCTTGGTAGGGACGGCTCGCCGAACCGTCACGCGCCCAAGCGGCACGGACAAACATTCGCCATCCCTGGTGGATTGAATCCGCGAAAATCCCCCGTCGTTCATTCCGCCTCCCGCTTTGAGGGACGGGCGGAGACATTTCGGCGAGATGTCTTTTTGGGCATCGCGCCGTGGTCGGCGCGGAAATCGTCGCAAGGACTTTCAGCCGACAGAAAAATCGGGCCGGGAATTATTCCCGGCCCGATCATTTCTGCCATCGTCTGCCAAAGCGCCCCGCGTGGTGAGCCGCTTTACGGCAGCAGCACCGCCCGATAGAACCGCTTGGGCTGGTAAGGTGAGTCGAGATCAAACCAAATATAGGGACTGGCGGGCAGTGTGAGATCGGTCATCCACTGCCAGGTGTTTGTGCCAGCCAAAGCTGGGATGTAATCAATCCTGTAGCTGCTACCCACGGGGCCTGCGACCGTCAAACCCGCATACATCTTCAAGTCCAGGAAGGACAGAACAGCGGTATTCGTGACACTGCCGAAGGCGTGAGTCCTGTCGCGTGCCGG
>JALOTT010000514.1 GCA_025457745.1 Verrucomicrobiota bacterium | reverse complement strand
CAACAACAAAAAGAGCCGCCCTGAAACCCGCCACACCAAAAACTGAAGTGTCACCATCAAATCAACCCCGAAAAGTAGTTTTCGGAGGTTCCCTAATGTTTTACGTATCCTCATGTGCGCGGCGCATCTGCCCGAATTTGGACGAAGAGCGGCCGGGCTTTGACGGATTCCAGATGCGGTGATTTCACACGAGCCAGCCATTCGACCAACATTCCCTTCATTCGCGTGGCTTCGGCGCGGTGTTTCTCCCGGTCAGGATTACGGCCAATGACATTGTTCAACTCCTGCGGATCGTTCTTCAGATCATAGAGGGCATCCAACGACGGCGCGTCCGCTGTTTGGCCGCACATGAACTTCCAGCGCCCGTCGAAAATCATGAAGCCTGGCACGGTCTGACTGTTCCACTCCGAGACCGCCACCCTGCCCGTTCCGCTTTCCTTGCCTTCGATGAAGGGGCGCAGGCTATCGCCTTCGGACGCGTGTCCTGCCTGGCCACAGTAGTCGAGGATGGTGGGGAAGAGATCGAGATGCGAAGCGGGTGTCTGGATGACCGTGCCGGCTGGAATCATGCCAGGCAGACACAACAAGAGCGGCACATGCGCCGAGCCTTCATAGAAAACATTTTTGCTGTGCATCCCGTGGTCGCCCAGCATTTCGCCGTGGTCGCTGGTGAAGATCACCAGCGTGTTTTCCGCAAGACCGAGTTCGTCGAGCCGCCGGAGAATTTTCCCAACCCATTCATCCACTTCGGCGACCATCCCATAGTAAATAGAAGTCATCTGGCGGATATTCGTGGGGTTACGATAAGCGCCAGAATCCTCCCGCTTGTTTGGGCGATAAGGCGAATTGGTTCGGGGATCATTGATGCTGGCCGGAACTGGAATGCGGTCAGACGGATACAGGCTGTAGTAAGGCTCGGCAACCATCATGGGCGGGTGAGGAGGATCGAGCGAAATGGTGAGGGTGAATGGACTACCCTTGAGCCGGTCCAGCGCAACCATACCTTCCTTGGCCGTGAACGCGGTGTGGCTGACACCGGCAGGCACTTCGAGCCGTCCATACATCCCCGCTTGCGAAGGTTTGCCCACGGGCGTTTTGCCATAGTTCTCATCGAGCGGGATCGGCGTGTAGTTCCCGTGGCGGCTCGCCAACAGCCCGGGTTTCGCTGGGGTTGGAGGCGCATTTTGTTGGACGAACTTGAAGAACGCTTCGCTCTCGGAGATCTCAGACTTGCTGCCGGGCGGAGCCTTTTTACCGTTGAGCCAGCGAACGGGTTGGGTGTAATCGAGCGCGAGCTGGTAAGGACTGTGAAACTTGCCGTGATACTCGCCGCGATAACCGTGGCGCAACAGAATCTGGTCGAAGGACGGAAACGGCGGAGCGTCGGTTCGCTCCGCGTCCGCGTTGCTCAGGACGTGATTGGACTCGATGCTATGGCCCGTGAAAATCGCCGTGCGTGCCGGCACGCAGACGGGACAGGCGGAATAGAAGCTGGTGAACCGCGCGCCCTGTCGCGCGAGCTCATCGAGATTGGGCGTCTTGAGCACCGTGTTGCCCGCGCAACTCATGGCGTCCCAGCGCTGCTGGTCGGTCATGATGAAGAGTAGATTGATCGGCTTGGTGGCCGGCCGGTTGGTTTCGGCTGCGTGGCTGTTGCCCAACACCAGCGCGAGCGTGAAGATGGGCCAGAGTGGTCTCATGATGGTTTTGGATTATTTGGTTCGCATCAAAGTTTGTTGTTCTGCTGAGTCCCATGCAGCAAGGCCCAGTTTATCCACCCATTCCAATCCAGGCAGCGGCACTAGCGAGAGATGTCATTTGTGGAAGCGATATCGAGCTCGGGAATCTTGAGCGCATCGCTGTCGAGCTGTAGGGCGAGGATGGTGTCGGTAGCATCGCGTTTCTTGCGGGCGACGGAGATTTCAATTCCGGCTTCGGTCTGGCTGAACTTCGCCTTGCCGCCGTTGAGCAGCTCCGCGCGGACAATCTTCGCGGGGAGGTTCGGCAACGTAATTGGGCCATCCGGCCATTTGAGGACGTGGATGTAAATGGTTTTGCCTTTGCGAGTGCTGACGATTTCTTTTGACGGCTTCCACGGCCCGCCGCGCGTGCCATAAATGCTCTCGCCGTTTTTTGCAAGCCAGGCGCCAATTTGTTTCAGCAGGTTCGCCTGCGCGGGATCAATCACTCCATCGGGACGCGGGCCGACGTTGAGCAAAAGATTCCCATCACCGCCCGCGGCGCGAATGAGCATTCCCAAACACGCGGAAACCGATTTCACACCGTCTTGCTCACCACCCCAAGCCCAGACGTTATGCGCGGAAACGGTCATGCACGATTCCCACGGGCGATCCATCTGAAACTTTCCTATCTTCTGCTCCGGCGTGTCGTAATCACCGCCATCGCCGGTACGGTTATTGATAAGGATGTCGGGCTGGAGTGAGCGGACGAGCTTGATGGTTTCCGCCCCGCGTTTCCCAAAATTAACTCCCTTGTGATTGGGCACGTCGTTCCAGATCGTGAGGAGGGGACCATAATTTTTGATCAACTCGGTGATTTGTCCTTGCAGATATTTTTCGTAGGCATCGAGGTCGAATTTTTCCCGCTTCACGTTGCCGCCGGGACTGGTCGCCGGCCAGTTGGTGTTATACCAGTCGCAGGTTGAGTAATACGTTCCAAATACTATGCCCTGCTTTTTGCACGCGGCGGCGAGTTCCTTGACCACGTCGCGGTGGAGCGGCGTGTTCATGATGTTGTAATCCG
>JALOTT010000513.1 GCA_025457745.1 Verrucomicrobiota bacterium | reverse complement strand
GGCTCGTAGATCTCGACAAAATTCTCCTGCGTGCCCAAATAGCCGGGCTGGATGAAGTCCACGATGCTCCAGAGGTCCAGCATGCGGTTTTCGAGCGGCGTGCCGGTGAGCGCGAGGCGATGCTCGGACTTGATCTGCTTCACGGCCGCCGTGACCTGCGCGCCGGGGTTCTTGATGAACTGCGCCTCGTCCAAAATAACCGCCCGGAAGGCGAACTTCTGCAACTCTTCCAGATCCCGCCGCAACAGCGCATAGTTGGTCACGATGATGTCATGCTGCGGGATCTGCTTGCGCAGGTTGTGGCGCGCTGCGCCGCTTTCGAGCACGAGCACCTTGGTGCCGGGCGTGAATTTCTCCGCCTCGCGCCGCCAGTTGTGCAGCACGGACGCCGGGCAGATGACGAGCGAGGGTTTGGGGTTCTTCTTGTTGCGTTCGCGCAGCCACGCCAGCCAGGTGAGCGTCTGGAGCGTTTTGCCGAGGCCCATGTCGTCGGCCAGAATGCCGCCCAATTTGACCTGGGTGAGGTGACAGAGAAAATCGAAGCCGTCTTTCTGATACGGGCGCAGTTCGGCGGCGAGCGTTTGCGGGAGGCCGATGCTGGGCACGCCTTTGAAGGTCTTGAGCTTCTCGCGCAACGCCTTGGCCTGCGGGGAATCGGCAAACTTGCCCAGTGCGGCTTCGTCCATGTGCGCGACCTGTTCCATGCCGATTTTCTGGGCGACGGGGACCAGTCCGTCCACGCCGAGTTCGGCCATGGTTTCGTGCGCGGATTGCACGGCGCCGGTGTTGAGTTCGACCCAGCCGGCGTTGGGCAGTTTCACAAAGCGGCCGGTGGCGCTGGCGAGCCGTTGCAAATCGGCCGCGCTGAGTTTCATGCCTTCCTGTTCCCACTCGGCGGAGACGCTCAACCAGTCAATGCCGCTGCCCTTGACGATGATCTTGGGCTTGAGCTGTCGCGGCTGGAGGAACAGGCGATGGAATCCGGGGTTGCCCAGAAACTCGGCGGAGTCCGGTCGTTCGGCCCACACTTCGGCGAGCGCGCCGAGGAAATTCTCGTTGGCGTCGCCAATCCAGAGCCCGGGCTCGGGCGTGAACCAGTCGAGGCGCTTCAGCCAGGCGACCGCGGGTTCCAGGCGCGGGTCGTCCAGCATCTCCGGCTTGTCCGTGGGGCGTTTCGCCGGATGATCAATGCTCCAAACCTGTCCGTTCCAGACCCAAATGCTGTCGTCCTTGGTGCTTTTTGCCAGAAGCCGGAGGCGGACGGTGTCGTCGAGCAATTCGAAGACAAACTGCGGTTTCGCCTTGTGCACCACGCAGAGCTGGTCCCAATCCACGCCGCGTGCGGCCTGGCCCTGGCGCAAGTGCATCAGCAGGCGGTGGCTTAATTTGCGAACCGGCACGGCCGGGCGGTGCGTCCAGTGATCAATGATGCTCGCGGGCGGTGCGTTGCGGAGCAGATAAAACGTGTTGCCCAACAGAATCAGCGGTGGCTGGAGAGAGAAGAACCGGGCGTCCTCCAGACTCTTGGGTTCGCCATTGGAGATGCTCAACCGATGCGTGAAGAACAGCTCGCCATTGCTTTTCTCCAGCCGTGGCGTGAGTTCGGCCATGTGTCCGGTAAATTGCAGCGAGCCTTTGCCGTCCGCCATCTCGATCCGATTGGTGGCGCCCCAGCGGGCGAGCCAGTTGAACAATTCCGCGTCCGTCAGCATCAGCGTTTCCCCATCCTCGGCGCGGTTCTTGTGGCCCGCCACCACCCATTCGATGAATTCCCAATCCTGTGGGTGGAACAATTCGCGTTCGTGGGCGGCGCGGGTGATGAGATCGTTGAGCTCGGCGATGGTCTTGGCCTTTTCGCCGGTGCGCTGGCGGGAGAGCAGCATCTGGACGGCGAGCCGGTGGTGCGAGGGCTGTTGCTCGTCCGGCCGGGCTTCGCAGACGACGCGAAGCGAAGCCTTGGGCACTTCGAGATGCAGCGGAGTCGAGGGAAACATCCACTGCTCGAGTTCGCGCACGAGTCGTTGCTCGTGTTCCTCATCCTGCACCCGGGCGAAGCGTTCGAAATTGGCGTGCCCGGTGAGTTCAGTCGGAATGGAACGTTTGGCGCGGATGAACAGGAAGGCCAGTTCCTCAAGGCGTTCCTTGTTGCGGGCGGCGAGCATTTTGGGCCACCAGTCGGTGTCTGGGAAATCCTTCCGCGTGAGCCAGAGCTTCTCAAAGTAGTCCTCCAGCAGCAGCCAGGCGCGCTGGGAATCGGGACACACGGCGAAATTGCGCAGGATTTCCTCGCGCTGTGAGACGGCGTCCTTGGAATCGGACAGTTCGCGCCGCAAATCAGCCAGCGCTCCGTAGGTCTGCGAGAGCACCTTGTGGTGCGCGTCGTATTTCGAGGTACCGGCGGATCGCGCGGCGCTCTTGGTCTTAGCTTTTGCCATCGGTCAAAGTGTGTTGGTTGAAACTTAGGCCGCGCTTGGCGGCGCTCCGGCAGCGGACTTCACGCCCAGTTTGCGTTCGAGTTCGGCCACGCGCTTGAGCAGGTCCGGCAGGTGCTGGATCGCAATCATCTGCCGCTTGGTTTGCCGGTCGGGCTGCGCGGGCGAGCCAAACCATTTCTCGCCGTCCTTGATGTTGTGCATCACGCCGGACTGCGCGGCCACGGAAACCTTGTTGCCAATCTTCAGGTGCCCGGCCAGCCCGACCTGGCCGCCGAGAATCACGTAGTTGCCCAGCTTGGTGCTGCCGGCGATGCCGGTCTGCGAGACGAT
>JALOTT010000127.1 GCA_025457745.1 Verrucomicrobiota bacterium | reverse complement strand
ATGTCCGCAGCACGGAAACGGGTTTGGTCTCCCACGTCATCGCGTCGTTCACAAACACCATCATGGCGGAGATGGCGGTGTTGAAACGCAGGCCGTCGAGGTCTTCGGTGACTTTCTTGATGCAGGCGTGGAGTGCCTTGAGTTGCGCGGGCGTGGGCTGGATCTCTTTGATTTGCGCATCCAGCTTGATCAAGTCCAGCAACTCTTCGTGTCTTTGCGTCTTGGTTGTTACCGTTTCCGCCTGCTCGAATTCCGTTTCGCTTTGCTCGTCCACGAACAACCGCCACACGCGGCCAAGAAACTTATACACGCCGGCAACGCCTTGCGTGTTCCACGGCTTCACCATTTCAAGCGGGCCCATGAACATCTCGTAAAGCCGGAACGCATCCGCGCCGAACTCCCGCAAGATGTCGTCGGGATTCACGACGTTGCCGCGCGATTTCGACATCTTCTGCCCATCCTCGCCAAGAATCAGGCCTTGATTGACGAGCTTGAAGAACGGCTCGGGCGTGGAGACGAAGCCTAGGTCGAACAATACCTTGTGCCAGAAGCGCGCGTAGAGCAGGTGGAGAACGGCGTGTTCCGTGCCGCCAACGTAGAGGTCCACTCCCGGAGTCGAGGGTCGAGGGTCGGGGGGCGAGGGTCGCTCGGCCTCTGGCTCTCGACTCTTGGCTTTCGACTCTCGACCAACTGCGCCCATCCAGTAGCTCTCGGCCTCCTTGCCGACGAAGAACTGCGCGTTCCTTGCATCGAGATAGCGGAGGTAATACCAGCACGAGCCGGCCCATTGGGGCATGGTGTTCGTCTCGCGTGTCGAACCGTCGGGCAGATTCACCCAATCTCTGGCGCGGGCGAACGGCGGTTGGCCGTCGGGTGTGGGCTTGTAATCGTCGAGCGGTGGCGGCAGGACGGGCAATGCCGATTCCGGCAACGCTTCGTGGAACAGATTTCCGCCGGCGTCGCGCTTCCAGATGATTGGGAACGGCTCGCCCCAGTAACGTTGCCGGCTGAAGAGCCAGTCGCGCAGCTTGTAGTTGATGGTGCGCTTGCCGAGGCCTTTTGCTTCGAGCCATACGGTGATTGTCTTTTTGGCTGCGGCAGTGGGAAGACCAGTGATGGAAACTTCCGGCCCGGTTGAATTCACCGATGTGCCGTCATCCACAAATCCCTGCCAATCCGTTGTTGCCTCTGGCGGCTGAACGACTTGCACGATGGGCAACTTGAACTTGGTGGCGAACTCAAAGTCGCGCGTATCGTGCGCCGGCACGGCCATGATCGCGCCCGTGCCGTAGCTGGCGAGAACATAGTCGGCAATCCAGATGGGAATCGGCTCGCCGTTGACGGGATTGATGGCGTAAGCGCCGGTGAACACGCCGGTCTTTTCCTTCGCCAGTTCGGTGCGCTCAAGATCACTTTTACGCGCGGTGTGTGCGCGGTAATGCTCAACGGCGTCGCATTGCTCCTCAGTGGTGATTTCATCCACGAAGCGATGTTCCGGCGCGAGCACCATGTAGGTCGCGCCGAACAACGTGTCCGGTCGCGTGGTGAAAACGCGGATCATTTCATTGGAGTCGGCGATTTTGAAATCCACTTCCGCGCCTTCGCTGCGGCCAATCCAGTTGCGCTGCATCTCCTTGAGCGAACCGCTCCAGTCAATCGTGTCGAGGTCGGCCAGCAGTTTCTCGGCGTAGGCGGTAATGCGAAGCATCCATTGGCGCATCGGCTTGCGGACGACGGGAAAGCCGCCGACTTCGCTCTTGCCATCCACGACTTCCTCGTTGGCGAGGACCGTGCCGAGTTGTTCGCACCACCAGACGGCCTGTTCGCTCACGTAGGCAAGACGTTTCGAGTCGCGCCAGGCGCGGCGCGCGGATTCGAGGTTTGCCGGGTAGGGCGCGGCACTCCGCGCGCGCCGTTCTGTGCCAACCGACGACGGCGCGCACGGAGTGACGCGCCCTACCTTCTCGTCGGGCAGTTGAAGGTCTTCGGGATATTTCAACGTCTCGACGGATTCAGCCTTGTTCGTCTCTGGATTGAACCACGAGTTGTAGAGCTTGAGAAAAATCCATTGCGTCCACTTGAAATATTCGGGGTCGGTGGTGGCGAGTTTGCGCGACCAGTCGTAGCTGAAACCGAGGCTCTTGATCTGTCGTGTGAAGTTCGCGATGTTCGTCTCGGTGGTAACGCGCGGATGCTGGCCGGTTTTGACGGCGTATTGCTCGGCGGGCAGCCCAAACGAATCCCAGCCTATTGGATGCAGCACGTTGAAACCTTGCGCGCGGCGGTAGCGCGCGAGGATGTCCGTGGCGGTGTAACCCTCGGGATGTCCGACGTGCAGTCCCGCGCCAGACGGGTAGGGAAACATGTCGAGAATGTAATACTTGGGCGGCAACTGCGCGACACCGACCTTGCCGGAAAGCTGGTGCCGTTGGGCGAAAGCGTGGGTGGCCGGAATTTCTTCGCCCGGATTGAAGGCACGAAAGGATTGCTGCTTGTCCCAAGCTCTTCGCCACTTGGGTTCGATCAAATGAAAAGGATATTGCCTGCGGCCGCTCGCCATAGGCGCGAGATATTGCGGAAACGCGGGCGCGCGGGCAATGGCGGAGTTGACAGGCAAATGGCCACACAGCGCAGCACAGCCCGCGCGGCGTTTCTTGAACCGCGCGGCGTCACGCAAGCAAATCTCTATCAGCGCTCTGCCCGCTGCATAAAAAAGCAGGGCAAAAAAAGCAGGGCAAAAAAATGCTTGGAATTTTGCCGGCCTTGAAGCATGCTCCGACCATGAAGACACCCACGGCGACCTTACCCGGAACGCAGCCGGGGTCAGCCGGAGAAAAATCCCCGACCGCACCCTTCGGCAAAATTCATCCCGTCGTAATTTATCCCTTCCGCGAGCCCGGCGATTACTCGGACCTGGAGCAACTCTACGAGTTGGTGGCGCGGCTGGCCCGGGAAAGGAAGAAATACGCGCATCCGATCACGGTGATAGACCGCAAGACCCATTACGCGAACGAAGGAAACAAGCGCTTCCTCGACTTCCGGAAAAACACCGTCGGCAAGCACTCGAAGATTTTGGACGCGTGGTGCGTGGACACCTGCCAGATGTGGTATTCGGGCTTGGGCATGGCGTTCGAGAAGGGCCGGGACAACGACGTGTATTGGCTGATCCCCGGCGACTTCAATTACGGCACGGCCTTCGGCCGGGAGATTCTGGCCAAGCTGCATGATCTGCCGGAGATCTGCCTCGAACTGCAACAAGACCTGTGTGTCGGCGAGATCGCGACCGACCACAACAATTCCAAACAACTGATTGACACCTACGGCACCTTCGCGCTGCTCTACAACTGGTTTCCGACCGAGGCCCAGGAAATCCGCCAATACACCGAGCGGCCGCGTTCCGAGTTCTTCGCGGTGCGCCACAGCTTTTTGCGCGAGGTGCTGCGGCAGCGTTGGTATGCCTATGAGCAGACCGTAGTGATGCTGCTGCAGGCCGCGTTCAACCACCAGCGCATCAGCCGGTTTTTCGTGGGTAGCATCACCGACCTGCCGGAAGGACGCGACTCGCTCGCCTCGGCCATGCAACAAGTGGAACGCACCGAGCGCGTCCTCAAAGCCATCTGGCGCGAACGCCATCAAGCCCGGCCCGGCTGGATTGAACCGTATCGCGTCCTCGAAACCCAATCGGCTCAGGTTTGCCGTACCGCGCAGACCATTTTTCAAAACCTCCTGGGCTGACTTCCCCGGCCAGATTATGAGCGTCAATCGCTATGGCGCCGCGCAGACTTTGCGGGCGTTGAACTTCATCTGCAACGCGCCGCAGGCTCAAGCCGTGAGTCTGGTGGGTGACTTCAATCAGTGGAACCCGAAGGCGCAGCCGATGCGCCAGATGCCGGATCAGGCGTGGATGGTGACGATGGAACTCAAACATGGCCATCACCGCTACGCTTTTTTGGTGGATGGACAATTGACGCTGGACCCGTGCGGGCAGGGAATCACCCGCAATGACAAAGGCGAGCGCGTCTCCCTACTGCCGGTAAGTTGAACATGGCACTCCGCCCGGCCAGCCGACTGGAAATGACTTAACCCGCGCTCAATCCACTTTTCGCATGGAGTTCTGGCCGCCGAATGGATTGGCCACGCGCAACTCGCACTCGGGGTCATCACGCCACTGGCCGTCTACGAGGAAGCGATAGTGGTGAACCCCCGGCGCGAGCGCCACGGCAGTTTTCCAAACGCCGTCCGTGCCCTTTTTCATGCTGATGGGTTGTTCCTGCCAATGGGTGAAGTCCCCGACCAACTGCACGTTGAGCGCGCCCGGGGCGACAAACGAAAACGACTGCTGCTTGTTTGCGGTGGATTTATTGGATTTTTTTGACGGGGTGCGGTTCAGGGAAAATTGCTTTGAGGTTGTGTTCATATGCGCCGACTTTGCGCCTGAGCGGTTTGAGCGTCAAGTCCTGTTCATCCCATGCGGAGTTGGCCAAAGTTGGCCGTCGCCGTCATGGCGGACGGACGCGGTAGAGGCGATGGCGGCTCGTGAATTCGTGGCTTGCCACCGCCTGGCTTGCAGCGCGTTGAAATCCGCCTGCAACTGGCCGATCTCGAAAGCCTGCAACTCACGGCGCAAACCGTTCAAGGCCCGCTGCGCTTCGCCGCTCAGGGCAGGCTTGGCGACCGCGAACTCCGGCTGGAAGTGCCCGCCGGCTGCCAGGCTGAACTCGTGCTACCCCGCGAAGAACCGGTGGACTTGAAAGAAGCCCCGGCCAGCCGGATGCTGGACTCCGTCGTTACCTGCTTGGAGCAAAACGTGGAGTGTCTCTGCGATTGAAACCTAGCCACTGGCAGTGTGAGGTCAGCCGGGCAAATAGAGGTTTTGTATTATCCGCCTGAAACAATCGCCACATGTTTCCCAGCCTGAACCGATTGATATGCGAAAACTGATCACCCATCTGGCCCTAACTCTCTCGAACACGATTGCGACCTTCGCGGGCGATCCAACTCCGGCTGGCGCCAACGCCGGGAGCGAAGAGATCATTCCTCGCGAAGTCATCCGGCTCTTCAACGGGCACGATCTCTCATCGTTCTACACCCAGCTCGTGGATTTTCATCGGGAAGATCCGCACCGGGTTTTCTCGGTCGTGGACCAGGTGGATGGCGCGCCGGCCATTCGCATCAGTGGGCAATTCTTCGGCGGGCTGTACCCGAAGCAACTGTTCGCGAACTTCCGGCTGGTGGCCGAATTCCGCTGGGGCCTTGCCACCTGGGGCGGCCGAACCAACGCCACCAAGGACAGCGGCGTGCTCCTGCATGGCACGGGCCACGACGGCAACTATTTCTCCAAAACTTTCAACGGCCCGTGGATGCGCTAAAAACAAAGCGTGAAGCCCCAAGCGCCATCTGATAGGTTGTGCGCATGAAACGCCGCCGATCACTGCCGCCATTGCCCGAGCGCGCCGCCCGGATGCTCGCGCGATTCAAGTCGGTTCGCTGGTTGGACGAGGACGAAAAGGCGCTTTTCGCGCTCGGATTTGCGGCCACGCCGGAGGAAAGATGGAAACTGGTCCGAAATCACATCCGATTGTTCAGCTCTTCAGTGCGCTCCAAGCCGAGGGCATAAGGTTCATGCTCGTGGGCATGTCCGCTGCCAATCTGCAGGGAATTCTTGTAAGCACGGTGGATGTGGACGTGTGGGTTGGGTTGCCGTCGCGGCGATACATGACGGTCTTGAACCTTTGCCGAAAACTCGGAGCGACCTTGCGAAGCGCAAACAAGGTTTATTTGTCCGATGATACGCCGGTGGATTTCATCTACGAAGTCACCGGGTTGCCAACCTTCGATCGGGAATACCGACGTGCCATCCGTTTGCCCTTCCACGGCTTGAAGATTCCGGTCCTTCCGTTGGAGCGCATCTGCAAGAGCAAGCAGGCGACGGCCCGCGACAAGGACGCCTTACACATCTTGCTGATCCGCCAGGCATTGAAGTTGAAGCGTGGGAAGATCGGAAATCGCCGAGTGGCGAAACCCGTCAGAAAGTCGGGAATAAAGCGTCCCAGATCAAAGTAAAAGTGAATCGCCCATGATTGCCTTGCTCGATTACGGTTCCGGCAACCTGCGCAGCGTCCACAAGGCACTGCTCAAAGTGGGCGCGAATGTGCGCGTGGTTCAATCGCCCGACGGCATGAAGGACGCCCGTAGCGTCGTGTTGCCCGGCGTCGGCGCGTTCGACGATTGCGTCAACGCGTTGCGCAAGCAGGAATTGGTCGAAGCGTCGCGTGAGTTCATCAAGTCCGGCAAACCGTTTCTGGGCATCTGCGTCGGCTACCAGGCGCTGTTCGAAAAGAGCGAGGAGTTCGCCAGTTGCGCGGCGGGGCTGGGCGTGTTTTCCGGAAAGGTCGTGCGATTTGCCGGGCGAAACGGACTGAAGATTCCGCAGATTGGCTGGAACCAACTCGACGTGGTGAAGCCGGAGTGCCCGTTGTATCGCGGCATTGCCAGCGGCAGCTACGTGTATTTCGTCCACAGCTTTTTCCCAAAGCCGGCGGATGATTCGATTGTCGCCACGCGCACGGAATATGGCGAGACGTTTGCGTCGTCCGTCTGGCGCGACAATGTTTTCGCCACGCAATTTCACCCGGAGAAAAGCCAGAAGATGGGATTGCAGTTGCTGCGCAACTTTGTCGAATTTGCCGCTGGAAGGTAGGGCGCGTCACTCCGTGCGCGCCTAGCGACATGCCAGAATAACGGCGCGCACCGGAGTGACGCGCCCTACCCGCCGATGAGCGTCGCTCTGCCCCTTTGTCGCGACTCTGCCCCTTGCGTCCGCGCGGTTTCTCCGCTATTGTTAGGACGTCACACGATAAAAACAGACCAAAGATGTATTGCATTTAACCGACAACCGAACACGAAACTATGCCACACGAACTACCTCCGCTCCCTTACGACAAGGCCGCGCTCGAACCGCACATTGACACGATGACGATGGAAATCCACCACGGCCGGCATCACAAGGCCTACGTGGACAACCTCAACAAAGCCATCGCCGGCAACGCCGCGCTCGAAGCCAAGACCTTGGAAGAAATCATCAAAGACCTCAGCGTTGTGCCCGACGCCATTCGTGGCCCCGTGCGCAACAATGGCGGCGGCCATTGGAACCATTCATTCTTCTGGAAACTCATGGCCCCGAAAGCCGGCGGCGCTCCCACAGGCAAGCTGGGAGACGCCATCAAGGCTACATTCGGCTCGTTCGCGGACTTCCAGGCGAAGTTTGAAGCTGCCGGTATTGGCCGCTTCGGCAGCGGTTGGGCGTGGCTCGTCTCCAACGGCGGCAAACTCGAAATCGTTTCGACACCGAATCAGGACAATCCGCTCATGGGCAAAGCCGTGGCCGGTTGCGAAGGAAAGCCGATTCTTGGCGTGGACGTTTGGGAGCACGCTTACTATCTCAAGTATCAAAACAAGCGCATGGATTACCTCAAGGCGTTCTGGAACGTGGTGAACTGGGCTGAGGTCGCACGGAACTATTAAGCGTAGCCAACGGTTACGATTCTCAAAGCGTGCCGGCGAAAGTCGGTGCGCTTTTCGTTTATCGGTGTCGCCTCGACAACACTCCGGACTCTTGCCGCGTGACGTGCTCGTTGGTATTCGTTTTGGCATGAGCTTTGCCAGATTGACCGGAGTGGAACAGGCCTCGGACTGGCTGCGCCCTTCTGTCGTCGCGCTCGTGCTTGCCAACCTCGTTCCCGTCTTGGGCGTGCTCGTGCTTGGCTGGGAAGTGTTTCCGCTGCTACTCTTGTTCTGGTTCGAAAACGTCATTATTGGCGCGCTCAACGTGCTCAAGATGTTGTTGGCCTCGCCGGCCAATCCCATCAGTTGGGCTGCCAAAATCTTCCTCATCCCATTTTTCTGCGTGCATTACGGGATGTTCACTTTCGTCCACGGGATTTTCGTCATGGTGCTGTTTGGTGGTGGCATGAAGCGGGGCGCAGGATTTCCCAATATCGAAACCTTCCGGCACGCCGCACAGGAATACCATCTGGGCTGGGCGATTTTGGGATTGGCCGTCAGCCACGCCGTCTCATTCGCCACAAATTATCTTGGCCGTGCGGAATATCGGCAGGCGAGTCTGCCCATGCTCATGCAACAGCCTTACGGACGCATTGTGGTGCTGCATCTCACGATTCTCGGCGGCGGTTTTCTGATGATGGCATTGCACTCGCCGACGGTTGGGTTGGTCTTGCTGGTGGCGTTGAAAACAGCGTTGGATTTGCGTGGCCATTTGAAGGAGCGAAAGAAGTTTTCGACCTGCCCGCCGCCAGCCGTGGCGTAGTCTCAGGGCAGGGCTAATTCGTGGTGGCGACATCCGCTTCAAACTGCTCCAACTCCATGCCCGCCGCCTCCCATTCCGACGTGGCTTCCGGCAGTCGGTCGTGAATCTCGAGCAGGTCGCGGTTGATTTGCATCGCGCGCCCGCCGGCCGCATAGGTCTCCGGCTTCTCCAATTCGGCGGTTAGGTCCTTCTCCTTCGCTTCCAACCCGCTGATTTCATTTTCGAGCACAGTGATGCGCTTTTGAATCTCCTGCCGCTTCCGCGAACGCGCCTGCCGCTGCTCGGCTTCAAACCGCTTTTGATCTTTGCGCGACATGGTAGGGACGCTTTCCACAGCGTCCCTTGATTCCTTCCCTTGATTTGGGACGCGGTGGAACGCGTCCCTACCAGACGAAGTGAGCGCGGCGCGGGCGGTCTGCGCCGTCTTCTCCAGATAATATTGGTAGCCGCCCGTGAAATGCCGGAGTTGTCCGGCCTCTACGCGCACCACGTGATTCGACAAGGCACGGATGAAATGCACATCGTGGCTGATGAAAATAAGCGTGCCCTCGAAGGGTTTCAGCGCCTCGATGAGCGCGTCCACGCTCGCAAGGTCGAGATGTGTCGTCGGCTCGTCCATGAGCAGGAGATTGGGCGGGTCGAGCAGCAGCTTGACCAGTGCGAGCCGGCTCTTCTCGCCGCCGCTCAACACGGACACGGGTTTGAACACGTCGTCACCACGGAACAGAAAACTTCCCAGCACCGTGCGGATGGATTGCTCCGTGGTTCGCTGCGGCGTGTCCATCGCCACCTGCAAGACAGTGTGTTTGGGATTGAACATGGCCGCGCGATGTTGCGCGAAGTAGCCGGACTTGGCGTTGTGTCCCAACCGGCGCTCGCCCGCCTGCGGCTCCAAGCCTCCGGCCAACAGTTTGAGCAAAGTGGATTTGCCCGCGCCGTTCGGCCCGACGAGCACGATGCGTTGTCCGCGCTCGGCCTCGAAGTTGAGGTTCTCGTAGATGAGGTTAGTATTGACGACGGACGCCTCCTCTACCGGCCTTCGGCCACCCTCTCCTCCATTCTGAATGGAGGAGAGGGGCGGGGAGAGTAGGTGCTCGGCTTTCGTCGGGTAACCAAACCTCACATGCTT
>JALOTT010000512.1 GCA_025457745.1 Verrucomicrobiota bacterium | reverse complement strand
TGCATGGCGGCGCGTGGCGCGCGGGCAGCAAGGAGAATTGTCCCGCGCGGCGGTTTGTGGCGCGTGGCTATGCCGTTGCCAGCATCAATTACCGCCTGAGCCAGCACGCGATTTTTCCCGCGCAGATCGAAGATTGCAAAGCTGCCATCCGCTGGCTGCGCGCCCATGCTGCTGAGTATCACTTGGACCCCAAGCGTTTCGCCGCGTGGGGTTCTTCTGCGGGCGGACATCTGGTCGCGCTGCTCGGCACCACCGGCGACATTAAAGATTTCGACAAAGGCGAGCACCTTGATCAATCCAGCCGCGTGCAGGCCGTGGTGGACTGGTTCGGCCCCACGGATTTCACCCAGATGAGCAAATACAGCCTCCCGAACTCAAAGTTTGACCATGATGCGGCCGAGGCACCCGAGGCATTGCTCATCGGCGGGCCGGTTCAGGAGAACAAGGACAAAGCCGCACGGGCGAATCCGATCACGTATGTCAGCAAGGCGGACCCGCCGTTCCTGATCATGCACGGCAACCGCGACAATCTCGTTCCCTATCAGCAAAGCGAGCTGCTGCGCGATGCGCTGCAAAAGGCGGGCGTGCCGGTGACGTTGAAGATCATCGAAGGTGCTGGTCACGGCTTCGGCGGCCCTGAGGTGAATCGGACCGTGGAAGAGTTTTTGGACGCGCAGTTGAAAGGAAAGCGGTAGAGCGGCTTCGTCTGAGTCGTGGCTGCGTTTGTGAAAACGCAGGTGATTATCCCCAGTAAAAGTTTGCCGCGCTCTCACGAGACGCAGCCACGGTCACAGGGGCTTGGCCTCCACAATGTCGCCACCTTCGCAACGCCATGCTTGTAGCGGGGCGCACTCGTTGCGTTTCAATTGACGGAAAAAATCAGGCGCGTGGCGTTTCATCAGGCGCTTCTCGGTCACGCCGGTTGCCTCGCAACCCAGCACCAGCGCGTGGGCTTTGTAGAGTCGTGGGCGACCAATCACCCGCGTAGCACCCGACGGCATTGACGCAACGGGTCGCTTGTCCAAAACCAGAAAGCTCAACGGCAGGCTGCGCAAATCTACGCCGGCCAGTTCGCCGAACTTCGCCCAGTTGCCATCCGTGAACACCTCGGGTGGCGGCGTGGCAAAGTGATGACACCAATGACTCTCATTGCCCAGCGCGAGGATGCCGCACTGCGCCTGATGCGTGCAGGGTGCGACCACATTGAATTGGCCACGCAATCGTTCCCGCACAGCAATGAGCGTGAGGCTCGCCTCATACGTGCCTGGTTCAACCCAGATCACGCTGGTGAATGATGCGGCAAAGTCCGCCAACGACTCGACCTGCTCCGGCGTCAGTTCCGTCAGCACGTGACTGATGAGGAGGGTGTTCCCCTCACCCAGCCGCTGACCACTCTCTCCCCATCCGATGGGGAAAGGGACGGGGTGAGGGGCTGCGGCTATCTTCAGCCCCCCATACTTCTCCCGCGCCCGCCGCTCGGAAAAGCGCATCGCCAATGCAGAGCGATCCAATAGCCACAGCTCGCTAATCGTCGTGGTGCCGAAGTGATCGAGAAAGGCCCGATGCGCAATGCCGCTGCCGCAACCCCAATCCATCAATGCGCCTGGAGCCGGCTGCCAGCCACGACGTTGCAACTCCGCGAGCACATAATCCCATTTCCAACCGATGCGCTGGGCGAAGGTGGCGTCGTAACTGGCCAAGTCAGATTCGCTCTGCCAGTAGTCGGCATGCCCGGCGGTGCCGCCGAGAAACGCGGCGCGCATCCGTTCCAGCGCTTTCCAATCAATGGCGGACCAGTTCATGTGGAAATTTTAACCACGGATGGACACAGATGCGGGGCAGGACGCGAATTGCGCAAATTTGCGCTAATCATTTCCGAATTCGCGACGGCTCGTGAAATTAGCATCAAAGTCTTTGGGGCGTTATCCGTGTCCATCCGTGGTTGTTCATGGTAGGAGACGACGTGAGGAGTCTCACTTCAAATTGCCTCAGTTAGAGCCTCCTCACGTCGGCTCCTACGAGCAATGAATCCAGCGCATGCTTCTCAATGTTGAAGAACTTTTTCAGTTCCACAATCTGCTCCCGCGCTGCGGTGTTCGTGAATGGCTCGCCTTCACGGATAGCAGCGAGCATCAGATTCTTCGGGGTATGTTCGGAGCTGACGAACTCCATGATCTTGGTGCGGTAGCCGGCCCATTCGAGGAACAGGGCGCGCAAACCGTCCGTGACCCACTCGGCCATGCGCTCAGCCATGATTCCATGCTCCAACACCGGGGCGAACGGAGCTGGCTTGCCAAGCTGCGGGCGCACTTCCTTGTGGCAGCAGGGGGCCACGACGATGAGTTTTGCGCCCAGCTCGATGCCGCGACGGATGGCGTCGTCGGTGGCAGTGTTGCAGGCGTGCAAGGCAATCAAGGCATCCACCTTCGGCAACTCGGCGGAAGCGATGTCGCCCGCAGTGAATTCCAATCCGGGCGCGTCAATCTTGCGCGCGAGTTGATTGATGTTCCGGACTAATTCGGCGCGGGTTTCAATGCCGATGACCCGGGCGGGCACCTTCCAGCGGCGGCAGAGCAGATGCCACGCGCCGAACGTGAGGTAGCCTTTGCCGCAGCCCATGTCGGCGAGGGTGAGAGCGTTCGTAGTTCCGGCTTTAGCCGGTTCCCCAACCGCCTGAAGGCGGGACTCCAAACTTTCAGTCGCCCACCCGCAGTCCTTGACCAAGTGCGACAGGATTTCGAGATACTGATGAATCTGGCGGTGCTTGTCG
>JALOTT010000511.1 GCA_025457745.1 Verrucomicrobiota bacterium | reverse complement strand
TACGCCGCCACATGCTGGCGGCGGGTGGATTCGAACCACCAACCCGGCATTTTACGAGAACCCATTGTCTTCGGCCCACTGAAAGGCGGATGGGCAAGGGACGCCGTGGAAAACTCCTTGCGGAGGCTGCTCTACCGTTGAGCTACTACCCCATGCGGTGGGCAGGTCGGACTCGAACCGACAACAGGCGATAATCCACAACTTCGGCCCATCAATTGAGCGCGGGCAAGAGATCGACCGTGGAGTTGCCAGATGTGCTGCTGTTACACTATCGCCGCTCAATCCGTTGGCGTGAACTGGTCACCGCCGGGGAAACGACGGAGCGGAGTTGAACCGCTGCTGCCTGGTTATGATAACCCACAATCTACGGCCCGCTAAAAAGACCGACGGATAAGAAACGAACTGGGAGTTTACGTGCTCTACCACTGAGCTACCCCGGCATCTGGAGCCGGAGGCTGGATTCGAACCAGCGACCGCGTCGTTATCAACGATAACCCAATCCTGCGACCCGTCGAAAAGTGAGACGGACAAAAAGCGAGTTGGGAATCCATCAGTTGCCTGATGGCGCAGGGTTCGAACCCGCTCGCGGTTTCCCGCTTCACCGATAACCCAGACTCAACGGCCCGTCGAAATTAACGCTCCCGATGGGAATCGAACCCACGTTTCCCGGACGCATCCGGGCGTTCTATCGCAGTTGAACTAAGGGAAAATCCGAGAAGCAGCAGCGGCTGCATCGCGGACGCGGTTTGTTTGCGGATGATCGCTGTTCGCGTTCCGCAGAATCAAATGGGCAAGTGGCGTGATCGAACGGAGGCACTCCATGCCGGGAATCGAACCCGGACCGCCAAGGCTTTCGCCACGGACGGTACGCCCTCCTTAGGTGGAGGATAACCGATCAACTTCGGCCCATCTAAAACTGATATGGTCAGGAAGCCGGGATTTGCACCCGGACCGTCGCGTTCACAACGCGAAGTGCTGCTTTTACACCACGATCCTGATTTGAATTGGAGCCCCTGGTCGGACTCGCACCGACGAATACGGGTTTACGAAACCCGCCCTGTTGCTGCTGGAGGCACAGGGGCTTTGAAAGTGGCGTCCACGGCACGACTCGCACGTGCGACCTCCACCTTCGCATGGTGGCGCTCTGATCTAACTGAGCTACGCGGACGAAATGGCATCCGTGATCGGACTCGCACCGATTAGGCCCGGCTTGAAAGACCGGCTGCTCGAACTGCTTTGCATTCACGGACAGAAAATTCTTCGCCGCAGAGGATGAGAACGCTGAGTCGCTGCTCGCGGGCAGGCATTAACTCGGTGGACTCAATTCCTCCATGGCGGTAAGGACGCATCAGCGGCGAAGCTTGCGCGTCTTGTAGGTAAGGAGCGGTCGCAACGTCGCGATCACGGACACAAGTCCGGCGGCAACGAGGTCGGCGATCACGGCCTCAATGTTTTTGTAGGCTGCGGGTGCTTCTTCGTAGAGCAAATCGCGCTCTTCGCAAACCACGCGGCCACCCAGCGGCGTCTGCACGAGTTGGTGCATCCCGAAGCGTTCACGCATGCGCTGACGAGCATCGCTGCGTGCCCACTTGCGACCTGCACCGTGGGCCAGTGACCAGGCGTGACTTTCACCATCACCGATTGGTTTCACGAGATAGCTCAGCGAGCCGCGTGAACCCGGGATCACGACGAAGTCACCGTCGGCAGCCACTGCACCTTTCCGGTGAATCCAACCCACTTCCTGGCGAGTGATGCTGTTGTGGCAGCCGTCCCAGAGACATTCCGCTTCGGCACCGAGCGTCGCAGCAAAACGACGCGCGATGAGTTCCCGATTCGCGTTGGCCCAGCGGACGGCGAAATCGTGGCCGCGGAGATACTCCTCCGCCGCAAACGAATCCGCTTCGACTCCGTTGCCGAAGTACTGATCTACGTGAGCCCGCAGGATGGATTCACCCAGGCCACGCGAACCGCTGTGGACGAGCACCACGAGTTGCTGCTTGCCGAGTCCAAGTTTCTTGAACGCGGCCACGTCGAGCACCTGCTCGACGGTCTGCACCTCGGCGAAGTGATTGCCGCCACCGATGGTGCCGAGCGCCGAGTCGAACTCCGTGGACTCCAGATTATGTTCAGCCAGGAAGCCGTCCGCGAACTCGTCCCACGGGTGTTCGAGATCGAAGCGCAGGGCGGCCCAACGGTCGAGCTTGGCATCGCGACGGACGAGGTCCGTCTTGAACAACGCCATACCGCAACCGATGTCGCCACCGATGAGGTGCGGATAAATCACATCCTCCGTCACGAAGGCCGCACCGACCGGCGAGCCTTTGCCCGGATGCAAATCCGGGAAACCGGCTGCGAGTCGTACGCCGTCGAGCTTTGCAGTGGCATAGAGCTGGCGCACCGCTTCACCTTCAATCCAGCTTTTGGGCGAGGCGAAAAGGCGCACCTGAGTTTCAGTCAGTGTGTTCATGGTTCCTTTTGGGCCCGCCAAAGCGGGTTGGGTTTTTGGAAGTTGGCCACTGGAGTCGGGATTGCGCCGACACCTCCGGCTTTTCAGACCAGCGTGCAGACTGACTACACCATCCAGTGGAAATAGGGGTGCGCGGCAGCTTGGGTCGGCCACCGCGAAAGGCTGTCTATGAAGCTTGAGCCTTGCGGGCTGCGGCTTGAGTTTTGCCAGGGCCAATGCATCGGCAGCGCTAAGTGATTGAGTCTGCGCGGGGTGAAAGATTTGTCGGGACAAGCGGTGCGCAACGATTTAGGCTCTGGGGATG
>JALOTT010000126.1 GCA_025457745.1 Verrucomicrobiota bacterium | reverse complement strand
ACGAAACGTGCAGGCATGAAGGTTGGATCCTTCCTGCCCCTTTTTGTTCAAAACATTCTCAAAAATCTTTCTGCGGCTAAGTCCGACAGTCTGCTAGGCTCGACAGGAGGAGCAACACGGCGCACGGGTCGAAGTGTGTCAGTTTGACTTTTGATGTGTCAGCCATTTAGGGCGTTTGGCACAAATCTGGTCTCAGAAGAACGGCCTACCTTCTAAAAAAGTTTCGGAATTTCAAATATTTACGCATCGCGAACGCCTCCATGACCCGTTGGCATTTTTCTTGATAGGCAAAAAATTGCGTCTCCTCCGCAGACGTTAACGGATGTCTGGCGGAAAGGAGGCGGGCCGGCGAATTGCCATCGGGCGGGCCACGATTCGAAGGCAGAAAATCTGGTCCGCCCGGAAAGTGAATTGAAAACTATGACTGCTTTAGCTCGTTGGAATCCGTTGAAGGAAGGGTCGGAATGGAATCCGTTCCGGGAACTGGACGAAATGCACAACCGGTTGTCCCGGTTCTTGGGGACATCCACGTCGCGGCGCGCTGATGGCCAGGAGAACATCACCGTCGCCGAATGGGCACCGTTGGTGGACATCACCGAGGACGACAAGGAATACCTCATCAAGGCGGAACTGCCTGAGGTGAAGAAGGGCGACGTCAAGGTGCGGGTCGAGGATGGGGTGCTCTACCTCTCTGGCGAACGCAACTTCGAGAAGGAAGAAAAAGGCAAACGCTATCATCGCATCGAGCGCGCCTACGGCTCGTTTACGCGGAGCTTCGCGCTGCCCGAGGACGCCGATCCGCAACAGGTCAATGCGGACTTCAAGGACGGCGTGCTGAGTGTGCATGTGGCCAAGGACAAGAACGCACGGCCAAAATCCATCGAAGTGAAGGTCGCGTAAGCGATCATTGGCGAGGCCGTCGGGCCGGTGAAATGGCCGGCCCGCGGCTTTGGAAACGAAACAACGAAACATCAAACCGAAGAAATGGAGTAAAAGATATGAAGACACGATTCTCTCTTGAACACATTGGCGCAAACCGGCTTCACAGCGAGGTTGCCATCAATGTCTGAATAGATTATTTGGCCTTGGTGGTCATCTTTGGCTTTGCGCCACGCACCAGTGCCGTCTTTGGAGAGGTCTTTGAATTCGTCGGGTTCGCCAGCATAGACCCAGACCTTGATAATGCGTGCCCCAGCAATTCCACCTTTCCGTTTCTGCGCGAAGGAGTCGCAGAATGTTTTCCAATTTGCCTCGTCAGGCTGTTTTTCAGCAAATTCTTCCTTGAGCCTTCGCTTGATTGTTTCATCGCGAATGGTCTCGATTTTCTTAATTAGATATTTGAGGCTGAATTTAGTTTTTCCTGGAGCGCCTGCGGGTTCTTGCGCCAGATCAAAGACTGTGACGCGCTTCACAATTATCGGTTTGCCGCCGTCAAGCCGCCCGCCAAAACTTGTGTCAGCCAACGCCACTCGCTCGAAGGCTATGTTTCTTGGCATGACATCGGACAATCGCTTGGCGAACAATTCTCGGATGCGCTCATAGTCTTCTCGCCCCTTTTTATCCCTGAACTCTTGGGGGAAGCGAAAGAATCCCTCTTTGTTTGGATCGGCGAGCTAGATCATGGGGAATCAATAATGACTCTGCATGAGGAAAAGTTTCATTGAGCCGCACTGCCTCGCCGATTGATCCTTTGCCCAAGTCAAACGTCCAAACCGTTCCAGTGTTTGCCATAGCTTTCCTTTCGCCGATTGTCGGCCATCGTATTACGGCGCGCGTATTCGGCAAGCAAGTACAGAAGACGGAAAAAGGTTGAGAGTCGGCAGTTGAGGGTTAGGAAAGACAGAAGTCAGGTTGCTGGATTATGGATACGCATCCAAGATCATCCGGGTCCACCCGCCGTGCTCGCGCCCGTCGCGGCAGGGCTGCGGTTGAAAACGAATTTGAGCCGCTTGTGCCTTCTCCCCGCCTTCATCTGATTCCGGCGCGACTGACGGTGGTTCACTTTTGCCGTCCGCAGATAAGGGCGGGCAGTCGTCTGCCCGCCGCTCGTCCCCAAACGGCCCACGGCGCGCACGGAGTGACGCGCCCTACCGCTGGGCCGAATCCCACTGCGAAATGGTATCAGTAGGGCAGGGGATATTTCGCCGTCAATTCGCGCACGCGCTGCCGCACCTTGGCGATGGTGTCCAGGTTCTTGATATCCAGCAACACCTCGCTGATCATGTCGGCAATGGCGGCCATCTCCGGCTCTTTCATCCCGCGCGTCGTCACCGCCGGCGTGCCCAACCGGATGCCGCTGGCCTGGAAAGGCGAGCGCGTTTCAAACGGAATCGTGTTTTTGTTCACCGTGATGCCCGCGTCGTCGAGCGCGATCTGGCAATCCTTGCCGGTCAAATTCCGCGCGCCCACGTCCACGAGCATGAGGTGGTTGTCCGTGCCGCCACTGACGAGCCGGTAGCCGTTGCGCTTCATGCCCTCGGCCAGCGCCTTGGCGTTCCGCACGATCTGTTCTTGATACGACTTGAATGTGGGCTGCAACGCTTCGTGAAAGCAAACCGCCTTGGCCGCGATGACGTGCATGAGCGGCCCGCCTTGGATGCCGGGGAACACCTGCGAATCAATTTCCTTCGCGTATTTTTCGCCGCACAACACCAACCCGCCGCGCGGCCCGCGCAACGTCTTGTGCGTCGTCGTCGTCACGAAATCCGCATGTGGCACCGGGCTGGGATGCAAGCCGGTGGCGACGAGTCCGGCAATGTGCGCGATGTCCGCCAGCAACAGCGCCCCGACTTCGCGCGCAATCTCGCCCATGCGCTTGAAATCTATGATGCGCGGATAGGCGCTGGCGCCGACGGTGATCATCTTCGGCTTGTGTTCGCGCGCCAGCTTCGCCAGTTGGTCGTAGTCAATCCGCTCGTCGTTCTTGCTAACGCCGTAGTGGACGATTTCAAAGAATCTGCCGGAAAAATTCGCCTTGTTGCCGTGCGTCAAATGTCCGCCGTGGCTCAAGTCCATCGTGAGCATCTTGTCGCCGGGTTTGAGGAGCGCGAAATAGACCGCCATGTTGGCGCCGCTGCCGGAGTGGGGCTGCACGTTGGCGTGTTCCGCGCCAAAGAGTTTTCTGGCGCGCTCAATCGCAAGCTGCTCCACGGTATCCACGTTTTCGCAGCCGCCATACCAGCGCTTTTTGGGGTAGCCCTCGGCGTATTTGTTCGTCAACCCCGAGCCTTGCGCTTCCATCACCGCCGGGCTGGTGAAGTTTTCGCTGGCAATCAACTCGATGTTCTCCTGCTGGCGCAATTGCTCGTGCGCGACGGCGTCGGCGATGGCTCCGTCCACGTTGCGCAATCGTAATTCCGGCGGGGTCGTTCGTGGCTCCAGTTTTTGCACACGGCGTTCGTGGCGGCCGCCTTCGAACTGCGCACTCATGAAAACGTCGAGGATTTTCTTCGCGGCGTCGGGCGGCGTGAATTTTCCGGACAGGCAAAGCACGTTGGCGTTGTTGTGTTGCCGCGTGAGCGCGGCCGCTTGCGGGTCGCAAACCATCGCCGCCCGCACGCCGGGCACTTTGTTGGCGGCGATGCTCATGCCCACGCCCGTCGTGCAAACCAGCAGGCCGTATTCGGCTTTGTGCGCTGCCACGCTTTGCGCCACCAACTGCGCGTAGTCCGGGTAATCCGAGGGCTCCTTCGAGTGCGCTCCGAAATCCGTGAAGCTCACCCTGCGCTCCTGCAAATATTTCTTCAGCGCTTCCTTCAAGTCGAAACCCCCGTGGTCGGCGCCCAGCGCCACGGTCGCGGTTTTGCCCGCCGCGACCGCTTTGGTGATCCGGCTCGTTTCAGTTTGGCCGAGGAAACCCAGGAGTGACGCGATGCCCTGCTCGATTTGATCGCGGCAATTGAGATAGACTTCGTACGAGCCGCCGATGGGGTCGCTGATGTCTTTTTCAAACGGATCGAGCGTCTCGTCGAATTCGCGGAGCAGAAAAGTTTTTTCCGCCGCCGGTGGATACAGCAACGTCACCGTATCCACGTGGCTGTGCGTCATGCCGAAAATGTAATCGGCCTGCCGCACGGCGTCCGCCGTGAGCATGTGGCTGCGTTGTTGGGAAATGTCCATGCCGAGTTCGCGCATCGCCTGCACCGCGAAGGCGCTGGGCGGCTGCCCATCCACCGCGCCGATGCCCGCCGAGAGCACGCGATAATCGTCGCGGCCCGCGAGGGCGTGGCGGAAAAACCCCTCAGCCATCGGGCTGCGGCAAATGTTGCCTGTGCAAACAAACAGAATGGTCTTCATTCAATCGGGAATACGGCTAACACGGCAAGTGTTGGTGGTGAAATGCAAATCGTCAACCCGATTGTGTCTGGGCGGCTGGTGAAATCAAGGCGGCGCTTGTCGCACCACGGCCAGCCCTTTGAGCAAATCCACCGCGCGCGCCAGTGCCGGGTCGCGAATCAGCGGTTTCTCCGGTTCGGCGTAGCGCACAAAAGTCGAATCCGCGTCCAGGTTTGTGCCGTCGCGCCGGGCGCGCACCAGATCGGCTTCCGTCGGGCGCGACCGGCGCGCGGGGCGGTTTGTGCCGTCAAGTTGGTTGGTCACCGACAAGCCGGCGCCGGCTGGGAAATTGGCTTTTGCCGGTCGCGTGTAGGCGTCCTCGAAATACGCCCGCTCCTGATCCGGGTTGACCGGGACCTCGATGTCCGGCTTGACGCCCTGCGCCGATAATGCCCGGCCGTCACCGAGTTTTACTGGCGCCGTGGCGATGCGCAGCCGCTGGCCGCTCTCGAGGGCAAATTCCTGGGAAGTCATCGCGCGCCCGGCGGTCGTGCCGCCCAGGATCAAACCCGTGCCCGTTTCGCGCAGCACCGCCGCCAGCGCCTCCGCCGCGCCGCCGGTTTCGTGATTCACCAGCACCGCCGCGGGCAATTTAATGATGCCGCCTTTCTTCTCCGACTTCACCACCCCGCTGCCCCAATCAAGCAGCGGCTTCGCCTCGGCCAGAAATAAATTCGCCACGGCTGCCGCCGCCGCGTAGTCGTCGCCGCCGGCAAAACGCAAATCCAGCACCACCCCCTTGAGCTTGTTCGTGGCGCTCAATTGTTGGATCGCCTCGGCAAACTCCTGCGCCAGTCCGTCCTCCACGCGGCCCGCGCGCACATACGCCACGTCATTTTCCAGCACCGCTGATTTGCTTACGAGCGCGCCGGTCGTTTGCGCTCCGGCTGTGTTACTGCCAACCAGCGAAACTTTTCCGCGCAAACTCGTGAACAAACCTTCGACTGCCGCGCGATTCAAATCCACATCCGTCGCGCCCGCCAGATGGGTGCGCACGAGATCGTAAACCTCTTTGAAATCCGGCGCGGCGTTCGTTTCTGCCGCGCGCGCACACGGCGGCGTCAGTAAAATCACAGCCCACAAGGTCAAACCAAATCGTGTCATGCGGCGGTAAAATGCGCTACGCGTCTCCCAAAGTAAAGCGGCGACGAAAATCCACGTCATTGTGGTGGGGCGCGTCACTCCGTGCACGCCGTCGTCGCTATACCAACGAGCGGCGGGCAGAGGACTGCCCGCCCTACCTTTGCCACGGCCACCCTCTCATGTTGGCTGCTACTTTTTCTGTCGGATTCCCACGTTCAGCGGCGATATACTTGTGAAATGACCGAGACCGACCTGCAACTGCTCGCCGTCACAGAGTTTCTCCACGGCGGCGCAGTTGTCGGCTTGCGCGCTTTTCAAATTCTTACCGGGCGCCGTTGCCCAAGGCGTGCGTGGAAACTTCGATACCTTCAAGCGAAATGGTCCGGCGCGGCGCGAAGGGCGGAAAATCGTTTCAGACCTACTCACTTGATTCCCCTCACCGCTGCCCGTGACGTTGCTTTCCCGCTTGCGCCAACGGATAAGGAATTGTTTCCCCACACATCCGTTGGAAATTTTCATCCGTTGGCAAGCAATGCTTTGCAGTTGAATTCGAGCCGCACTCCCGGCGCAAGGGAATAAAACGATTACCAAAAACATTTTTTTCGGCTGGCTCTCACGACGGACTTCCGGCAAAAGAAGGTGTCCATGTCTGGCAGATCAAGAAAGTTGAGGGTTGAGACTTGAGGGTTGAGAGAATTCTGGTGCGAAGTGGCCTGCCCATGCGGGTGGTGCTCGGCTGCCTGCTGCTGGCGTGGCTGGTCGGCAGCGGATGCTCCGTTCGTCGTTACGCACTGAACCAGGCGGCGAATGCCGTGGCCGCCAGCGGTACCACCTTTGCCGGCGATGATGATCCCGAACTGGTCAAGGCGGCGGCGCCGTTCAGCCTGAAGCTTATGGAGAGCCTGTTGGCGGAGAACCCGCGGCATCTAGGTTTGCTAACCGCAGCGGCCAGCGGATTTACCCAGTATGGTTATGCCTTTGTGCAACAGGAGGCCGACGAAGTGGAGCCGCGTGATTTTGCCGCCGCCGAGGTGATGCGGGCGCGGGCCAGGCGGCTTTACCTGCGCGCCCTCAAATATGGCCTGCGCGGCCTCGAGGTGAAGCACCGCGGTTTCGACAAGGCGTTGCTGGCCGATCCTAAAACAGCGGTTCGGATGGCGACCAAGGCCGACGTGCCGCTGCTCTACTGGGCGGCGGCCGCGTGGGCCTCGGCGATTTCTCTTTCCAAAGACAACCCCGAACTCATCGGACAAATTCCCGCCATGGAAGCACTGATTGACCGCGCGCTGCAACTGGATGAAAGCTATGGCCGTGGCTCGATCCACACTTTCCTGATCGCTTACGAAATGAGCCGGTCGGGCGCGGCGGGCGATCCGGGGGCACGCGCCCGCAAACACTTTGAACGCGCCATGGCGCTGGCCGAAGGGAACGATGCCTCGCCGCTGGTGGCTTTGGCGGAAGCGGTCACGATTCAGAAACAGAACGTGAAGGAATTTGAATTGCTGTTGAACCAGGCCCTGGCCATCAATCCTGACGCTGATCCGGACAAGCGGCTGCTCAATACCGTGATGCAACGCCGGGCGCGCTGGCTTCTGTCCCGCAAATCAGAATTATTTTTGATCGAATGAAAATGAAGCAACTGACCCAACTCGTGTCGCTGGTATTGCTAGCGGCCCCGCTCCTGACAGCCAACCGCGCTGCTTGTGCCGATCCCGTGAAGGTGCGGCTGGCAACCCTGGCCCCGAAAGGATCGTCCTACGCCAAACATCTGCAAGCCATGGGTGATCTCTGGCGCCAAGCTCCGGGTGGCGGCGTGGCCCTGACGATTTACCCGGACGGCACCATGGGCAGCGAGGCCGACATGGTGCGTCGCATGCGCCTGGGCCAGTTGCAGGCGGCGCTGGTCACGACCACGGGCCTCACGGAGATCGAACCGGGCGTGGCCGGTCTCCAAACCATGCCCAAGGTCTATCGCAATCTGGAGGAAGTGGATTACATCGGCGGGAAACTGCAACCGATGCTCGAAAAACGGATGGAAGCCAAGGGCTTTGTCGTCTTGTTCTGGTCTGATACCGGTTTTGTCCGCTTCTTTACCAAAAACCCCGTGCTCACGCCCGACGATCTGCGGAAGACCAAGCTTTTTGTTTCGGCCAACCGCGCCCCCGAACTGGAGGCTTACCGGTCGGTCGGTGTCAGTCCTGTGCCGTTGGAAGTTGCCGACATTCTCCCGGGCCTCCAAACGGGATTGATTGACGCCGTGTGCGTGCCGCCCAGCTTCGCCCTGGCCATTCAACTCGATGCAGCCGCTCCCCACATGCTCGATATGAATTGGGCGCCGCTGGTCGGCGCATTTATCATCAACAAAAAAACCTGGGACGCATTTTCGCCGGCGGTCCAGGAAACTCTGCGCAAATCGGCCCAGGACGCCGGCAAACTCATCAAAGCCGATGGTCGCCGCGAGAACGTGGAATCGGTCGAGGCGTTGCGCAAGCGTGGGCTGAAGATCCATCCGCTCACACCGGAAACAGACGCCGAATGGATCCAGACGGTGGAGAAGGCCTGGCCCAAGATCCGTGGTAACGTGGTGCCGGCGGACATTTACGATGCGGTCTTGAGCGAATTGAAAACCTTCCGGGCCGCGAAAGAAGGGGCCGCGAAGTGATCAGCGAAATCCCGCGTGCCGCAGCTCAACAAAGCGAGCCGGGCGGCTCTCTTCGCTGGCTCTGGCAGGCGGAGAATCTTCTGGTCGCGCTGTCCTTGGGCGTGTTGATGTTTTTGCCGCTCATTGAAATTGGCGGACGCAAACTTTTTCATACCGGCCTCGAAGGGGGAGCGGCCCTCCAGCAGCATCTCGTTTTGATCATCGGCTTGTTGGGGGGCATGTTCGCCGCGCGGAATCGCCGGCTGCTCGCCCTCTCGACGCTGACCAATTTTCTCAAAGGCCGCTGGCAAACGTCCGCGCGCGTTTTCAGCAGCGCCTTTGCCGCCGGCATCACGGTTTTTCTCTGCCTGGCGGCGCTGCAACTGGTGCAGTCGGAAAAAGAGGGCGGCAAATTCCTGGCCTACGGCATTCCACTTTGGACCGTTCAACTCATCATGCCGCTGGGGTTTGGCGTCATCGCGTTGCGGCTGCTCTGGCACGCGGCGGACTCGTGGCGGGGACGGCTGGTGGCCTTGCTGCTGGCCGGAAGCATGGTCTGGATCGGGTTTCATCCGCCGTTGGCCCAAGCCAAACTGGTGGTGCCCGGTCTGGTGGCTTTGCTGGCCGCGGTGGTCTTCGGTGCGCCCATCTTCGTCATGCTCGGCGGCGCCGCGCTGATCTTGTTTTGGGGTGAAGGCACGCCCATCGCCTCGATTTCGCTGACCCACTATTCGATGGTGACGAATCCCACGCTGGCGACCGTCCCGTTGTTCACCTTGGCTGGATATTTCCTCGCGGAAGGCGGGGCGTCCAAACGGTTGATCCGCGTCTTCCAGGCTTTGCTGGGACAATTCCGCGGCGGCCCGGCCATCGTTACCGTGCTGGCGTGCGCGTTTTTCACTTCCTTCACCGGCGCGTCCGGCGTGACTATTCTCGCGCTGGGCGGGTTGCTCATGCCGGTGTTGCTGGGCGCGGGTTATTCCGAGCGTTCCACTTTGGGCCTGCTCACCGGCTCGGGCGGCCTGGGGCTGCTGTTCCCGCCTTCGCTCCCGCTGATTCTTTTTGCCATCGTCGCCAGTTCCAACGCCACGGCGTCAGGGGTGACCATTGAAAAAATGTTTCTCGGCGGTCTCGGCCCCGGGGTGCTGCTGGTGGGAATGGCCATCTGGCTGGGCATTCGCCTGGGCCCAAAGCACGATATCGTCCGCCCGCCGTTTGACCGGGGGGAAGCGGGACGCGCGGTCTGGGCGGCCAAGTGGGAATTGCTCCTGCCGCTCGTCGCGCTGGTCGCGCTCTTTGGCGGATTCGCCACGCCGGTGGAAGCGGCGGCGGTCACCGCCTTTTATGCGTTCGTGGTGGAGACCTTTGTGTATCGCGACTTGAATGGACCGCGGAAAGTTGCGGCGGTGA
>JALOTT010000125.1 GCA_025457745.1 Verrucomicrobiota bacterium | reverse complement strand
CACCCGCCGACATTTGAAAATTGTGCCGATCATTTGGGTTACCGACTAAAAGCTCTCACTTCATTCTCGGTCTTAGCCACGAAAAACACTGAATATCCCCCTCATTGCTTGTCTGCTCTTCGTGGTCGGAACCGGCCGGATGCTTGCCAATCCCGGCAGCGGCATCCTCAACCTGGTCACCGGCCAGCCGGGCTTCAACACGCTGAACGTCACGGTTAGTGCCGACGTCGGCATGTTCTCCGCTTCGGATACCAAAACCACCACGGCCACCGGCTCGATCAACGTTTCGTTTGACGCAGACCCCGCCACCGGAGCCACCACCGAAATGACCATTACCGGCGGAGCTTTCCAATTGACCGACATGCAGTTCCGGCTCAAATGGGGCATCATCCCGGTCGCCAATATCACCACGGCCAACATGCGGGGCATCGCCTTTACCCCGCCACCGACTCCGGGACCCGTCACAGCCACTGCCAATGGCGGAACTTTCGACGCCACCCTGCACCAGATCAAGATCAACCAGGGCACCATCATTGGGGAAATCACGATCACCGGCACGCCGATCAATTCCAGTTTCGTGGACAACCCGGTGATCGGCACAGGCACCGGAAATGGCACCGTCACCATGATCCCCGGCGCTTCCAGCCCCGGCCAACGCACGATGCAAGTGACCTTTGAAATGCCGGTGGATTTCACGAACAACCTGGATCTCGATGGCACGCCGGTATCCGTCCGGGTGCAGGGAACAATCAGGGCCAACACTTCCGTCGTGATCGTGACGCAGCCGCAAGGCCAAACGGCTCAAGCCGGAAACAATGTCACTTTCACTGTCACCGCCAGCGGCACAGCGCCATTGAATTATCAGTGGCGCAGAGACGGAGTGAACATTTCGGGCGCGACCAGTTCGTCGTTGATTAGAGGTCCCGTCAGTGCTGCCGATTCCGCAGGTTATTCAGTTCTCGTGTGGAACTCCGTTGGTTCAGTCGTGAGCGACACAGCCCATCTTGCCGTGCTGACTGAGGGTGCAAATGGCAATCAGCCAGTGAAGATTTCTTCCGCGCTGACTCCAACGAAACCCGTAGGCGTGGACAGCTTGATAGTCGTAACCCACGGATGGCTGAAGAAATACTGGGATCCTCAGGTTCTCCCTGAATGGGTCAACGATATGGCCGAAGCCATTACCATCAGAGTGCCGAGCAACTGGCGAGTTGCATCTGTGGATTGGGCTTCGGATGCCTGGACCGTTTTACCGACCGCTGCACTTGGCAACGGCAAGATAAAGGGCGGTTTATTTGGTCAGCAGATCGCTGCTCAGTCGTGGCAACATGTGCATTTGATCGGCCACAGCGCAGGGGCAGAATTTGTTGAGGCCGCTGCGGAAAAGATCAAACAACTCTCTCCCGGCACCGTTGTTCATTCCACGTTTTTGGATCCCTATCTCGGCTTGTTCAGCCGTGTTGGGGCCGAAAGATATGGAACGAGCGCCGACTGGGCCGATTGCTATTTTTCTCAAGACGTGAAGACAGGTAGGGATACTGAAGGCCCGCTCAGCAACGCCTACTCGGCAGATGTCACATGGGTTGATCCGGACAAACAGATTTCTCCGAGATATTGTGCGGGAAGCAACCCTCAGTTGTTTAACGAAGTTTGTGGGCAGGTAGCAACTTCATCGCACGGCTATCCCCACGACTTTTATTTTGCGTCAATTTTTGCGACCAATCCCGCCTGCGCCAGCGGTTACGGCTTCGCAATGAGCAAAGAAGGTGGCGGCTGGAATAACCGGGGCAATTATCCCGTCGGCCAAGACTCCACAAATCTTTGCGGGCCGACGTCAGTGATACAAAGCGCATTCCCATTGAATTTGAATCAGCCATTTCAGATAAACCTATTGCCTTACGCGACAAGCGGTGCTGGCGTAAATCTTTTCGGCGGCAGCGGCTTCAACTTAAGCGGTGGTTCGTCGCAACTCGCACCACAAGCGAATCGGGAATCTGATGGGCCAATTATCTTGAATGATGGCCCGACCGATAACGGCGGCGGCCCTGTTTGGTTGGCAATCGGAATCACAGTAACGAACATTGTAAACTTTGTTCAGTTCGACGCTGCTTTTGCCGGAACGAACGGGGCAGAGGGTTTAATGACCATCTATTGGAACACAAATCAAGTGGGGATGGTGGACGAACGCGTGACCTCGACCAACTTGCAAAACTATCGGTTTGCACTGCCCAACACCGTGACGGACGGACTCTACACGTTGAGCTTTCGCCTTGATATAATGAGCAACACTACGTCGAGCGTCACAGTTACGAATGTCAAAACTGGTTTTTCGGGTATCGAGCAACCAATCCAACTGGACATGTCACTTGCGGCGAGCAACAGCACGCCGCTGTTGATGCTTTCTGGCGCTCCCAACTACAACTACCTCATCGAAAGTTCCACCAACCTGCTTGACTGGACGCCGATAGCCCTGCTCGTCAACACCAATGGAACGGTTTTCTTCGCCGACCCAGCAGTGACGAATTTCAGCAGGAGCTTTTATCGAGCAACAATACCTTGAATCGGAAAGAGGTTCTTGATGTTGCCACATGAAGCGGCGCGGGACATGAAAGTGAGGCGCTGGAGCGTTGGGTAGGGCGCGTCACTCCGTGCGCGCCGTCGGCGTCTGCGTCATCCCGAAGTGGCGCGCACGGAGTGACGCGCCCTACCTTTTGGCCGGAAGTGTTCTTCGCCATGCGTGAATCCGGACGCTACCCATCGTATCCGAAGATTGCCTCGCCTCGGCCCCTCGCATAGCTTGGCTGGCCTGTGACCCAAAAAAGCTCCAACACCCGCCCGGTGCGGGTGGGTTTGATTTCGCTCGGCTGCGCGAAGAATCTCGTGGACGCCGAAATTATGCTCGGCGCGCTGCTTGCGGACGGCGTGGAAATCACGAACGACGCCGCGCAGGCGGACGTGATGATCGTGAACACCTGCTCGTTCATTGACTCGGCGCAGGAGGAAAGCGTGGACACGATTCTTGAATCTGCTGCCGTGCGCGAGGCGAAGAACCGGGGCCAGGGTCTGATTGTTTCCGGCTGCCTGCCACAGCGGTTTCGCGATGAATTGCCGAAGCTGTTCCCGGAGGTGGACGCGTTCATGGGCATTGATCAGGTGGCGCAAGTCGGCCAGATCGCAAGCAAAGTCGTTGCGCGGCGCGCCGGACGCGTTGGAAAACATTCAACATTCGACATTGAACGTTCAACATCCAAAGCAAGAATCGTCGCGCGGTTCGCAGAGTTGGAAAAAGCCCGGCCGGTTTCCGAGCACGAAGAGTCCGAATCGCTTCGCGGCACGGAAAAATTCGGCAAGACCAAATCCGTCGCCCGTGCGTCCTTGACACAACCCGCAACCCGCAACCCGTCCGCGCCATCTTCCATCCTCCATCCTCCATCCTTGCCGATTTTTGAAGTTCACCAGCGCCCCACCTACATCCCCGATTGCGCCACGCCGCGCTTCCGGCTCACGCCGCGCCACTTCGCCTACGTGAAGATTGCCGAGGGCTGCAATCATCCGTGCAGCTTTTGCATCATTCCCCGGATGCGCGGTTCGCATCGCAGCCGGACGCAGAGTGACATCGTGGCCGAAGCCAAAGCGTTGATAGCCGACGGCGTGAAGGAACTGAACCTGATTTCGCAGGACTCGACTTACTACGGGTTGGACTTGCGCGCGAATCACAGCCGCGCGATTTCGTCGCCGGAAACATTTTCCGCCGCCACGAAATCACTTGCGGCGGATGCCACGACGATTTGCACACTGCTCCGCGAACTGAACTCATTGCCCGGCGATTTCTGGATTCGCCTGCTCTACACCCACCCGGCGCATTGGACGGGCGAACTGATTCACACCATTGCCGAATGTCCGAGGGTCGCGCGCTACGTGGACATTCCGCTCCAGCACATCCACGAGAACATGCTGGAGCGGATGCGGCGCGAAACCTCGCGGCAATACATTGTTGATCTGCTGAATAGAATCCGCGCCGGTGTGCCGGGCATTGCGTTGCGCACGACGTTCATCGTCGGATTCCCCGGCGAGACGGAGGCGTGTTTCCAGGATTTGCTGGAGTTCATCCGTGGAACCAGGTTCGAGCGGCTCGGCGTATTTGCTTATTCGAAGGAAGATGGCACGCGTGCCGGCGCGATGTCCGGCCAGCTTGGCGACAAGGTGAAACAGAAGCGCCGCGAATTGGCGATGGCCGCGCAGCACAAAATCGCGCGCGAAGTCTCGGGGTCATTTGTTGGCCGCGAAATCAGAGTGCTGGTGGAGGGCCGCGCGAGCGGAAGCCAATTGCAAAGCGCGAACGTCAGCTCATGGGAACACGGCTTGCTCCGCGAGCACGAAACGCAAAACTCGAAGCTCAAAACTCAAAAATATCTTGTTGCCCGTGGGGAAGCTGACGCGCCAGATATTGACGGACGCGTGTATGTGCGGGGCAGGCTGCCCATCGGCGAGTTCGGACGCGTGCGGGTCATCGGCCACACGGATTACGATTTGATCGCGGAGCCGGCACTTTAATATGGCTTCGATTCGTGCTTGACGACGGCGGCGGATGTGGTTGGATTATGTCAAATGAAAACAAAATTTCTTCTGGGTTTGGCCGGATTGGCCATCGTTGCCATCGGCTGTGTCGGCACGGTTAGCGGAAAAAAAACCGCCGCGGTGCCATTCATCAAAGATCGGATCGAAGGACGCTATGAACGACCGGCCAGCCAGGTCTTCGATGCGGCCAAGGAAGTGGTCAGGCTCAACGGCACGTTGTTGAGCGAATCCACGCTCCACGGCGGCACGAACGCTGCGGGCGTGCTGGCGCTCGAAGGCAAGGTGAACCAGCGCAGGGTCTGGATGAGCGTCGAGCAGATTGACCCGAAGATTTCGGCGGTGATTGTGCAGGCGCGCACCAAGGGCGGTGGCAGGGACATCGAACTTTGCCACGAACTGGAAAAACAGATCGCGCTAAAACTGGTGCGGTAGCACCCGCTTCAAACCGATATTCTGTTCGCAAGAGCCAAGCTTCACTGCTTGGCTCTTTTCTCTGGCCTTCACTTGCAGCTTGAGCCGGGCCAGCCGGTTGCGCGCGATGTCGCTACTTCTTTTCGAGGTTGAACTCCATCCGCGTGCGTGAGCCGGTTTGGACGTTGCGGATTTCCATCTCCTGCAATTGCCACTGGCCGTTCACCTTCTTGAATTCCTTGGGGGCGAATTCCTTCAGCAACTTGCCTTTGGCGTCGAACGCTTCCGCGTGGACGATGCCGCCGCTGTCGTTGTCTATCCACGACACCACGCGGGAATAATCGTTCGTGGACGGCTCGGGATTCGTGCTCTCCAAAACCTTGCAGGCCTGGCCGCGCTTCATTTCGTGTTTCAAAACCTTTTGCGCCGGCCAGTGGAAAAACTCCAGGCCCAAGTCAGTGACCTTGAAATCCGAACCGGCGAAAGCAAATCGGGCCACAACGTCGGATTTCGTCTTCGTCCAGTGCGATCCGGGGTTGCCGTGAGTCGTCAAAGTTAACTCATATCGGTTTGAGTTAGACTCGTGAGCGATGAGAAGCTTTAGGGCATCCGCGTTGTCTCCGGGTAATGTTTCGTAAATGCTCAGCCAGTTTGTCGCCGTAACAATTACTTTGAACACGATCGGAGTCGCTCTTCGACGGCCTTTCGCATCACGGATGTGTAGAACCCCGGGGTTCGTAAAATCTTCGGTGGGTCGTTGTTCCAAGAGTTGCCGGGCGAGATCGCGTCCTTCGATTTCCGGTTCAGAAAGTTCGTTTGCCGCCGCCGCGGCCGTATTTATCAACGCGACCAGAATCAGAATGCACGCCAGGACTTCTGTGCTGAAACTCCTCCTCGTGCTCAGGCTCGTCCTCAACCCGGCTTCCAGAATCGAGGACGAGGACGAGGCGGAGACCGAGGACGCGAGGATCATTTCGCTTCCAGCGCCAGCCGGAGGACTTGCGCGATGTGCTGGACGAAATGGGCCTTGAGTTTCTTGCGGGCCTCAACCGGCACTTCGAGCCAGTCGGACTTGTTTTGCGCCGGCAGGATGATGTGTTTGACGCCGAAGCGGACGGCGGCGAGGATTTTTTCCTTCACGCCGCCCACGCGCATCACGCGACCGCGCAGGCTGATTTCGCCGGTCATGGCCGTGTCCGAACGCACGCGCCGCTGGGTCAGCAACGAGCCGAGTGCCGCAACGATCACCACGCCCGCGCTGGGGCCGTCCTTGGGCGTGGCGCCGGCGGGGACGTGAATGTGAATGTCAAATTTGCCGTAATCGGCAAAATCCACCTTCAATGCCTTGGCTTGGCTGCGCAAATAACTCACGGCGGTCTGGGCGCTTTCCTTCATTACATCGCCGAGTGAGCCGGTGAGCAGCAGGTTGCCCTTGCCAGGCATGCGTGTGACTTCAACAAAGAGAACTTCGCCGCCCACGGGCGTCCAAGCCAGGCCGGTGGCGATGCCGTATTCGGCGATTTTCTCGGCGGTTTCCGAAATGAACCGCGCATGGCCGAGATGTTTTTTGAGCGCTTCCGGTTCGAGCCTAAGCGGCTTGACCTGTCCGTTGTTGTTGACGATTTTTCGCACGGCCTTGCGTGCCAGGGCGGCGATTTCGCGTTCCAGTTGCCGCACGCCGGCTTCACGCGTGTAGTCCTGGATGAGCCGCCGCAGCGACGCGTCCGGCAGCGTCACGTCCTGTCGCGTCAGGCCGTGTTCTTCAAGTTGGCGCGGGACGAGGTAGCGCTTGGCGATCTGTAATTTTTCGGACTCCGTATAGCTTGGCAGTTCGATGACTTCGAGCCGGTCGCGCAACGCGGGATGAATCGGTTCGAGCCAGTTGGCTGTGGTGATGAACAGCACGCGCGAGAGGTCGAACGGCAGATCGAGATAATGGTCGGTGAACGTGTTGTTCTGCGCCGGGTCGAGCACTTCGAGCAATGCCGCCGCCGGGTCGCCGCGAAAATCCGAGCCGACCTTGTCCAACTCATCGAGCATCATGACCGGGTTGCGGCTTTCGACGCGGCGCAGGGTCTGGATGATTCGTCCCGGCAGCGCGCCCACGTAGGTGCGGCGGTGGCCGCGGATTTCGGCCTCGTCGCGCATGCCGCCGAGGGAGATGCGCGCGAACTTGCGTCCCAACGCGTCGGCCACACTGCGTCCCAACGAAGTCTTGCCCACGCCGGGCGGGCCGACGAGGCAAAGGATCGGACCTTTGATGGCCTTTTTGCGTTTGATGACCGCGAGGAATTCCAGCAGCCGGTCCTTGACTTTCATCAGCCCGAAATGCTGATCGTTCAAGATTTTTGCCGCGGCGGTCAAATCCAGTTTGTCCTCGGTTTCCTTTTCCCACGGCAAGGCCAGGATCCAGTCGAGATAATTGCGCGACACGGTGTATTCGGCGGCGGCGGTCGGCATCTGCTGCAACCGCTCCAGTTCCTGCGTGGCTACTTTTTTGGCTTCGGCGGGCAGGGGCGTCTGCTCGATTTTTTCGCGCAGCATTTTGATTTCGCCGGCATTGGCCTCGGATTCGCCCAACTCGCGCTGGATGGCGCGCAATTGTTCGCGGAGGAAAAAATCGCGCTGGGTCTTGGCGATGGAGGTGGCGACGTCGGTCTGAATCTTCGAACTGAGATTGAGCACCTCGTGTTCGCGATTGAGCATCGGCAGCAACTTGACCAGGCGTTCCTTGACCGAGGCGGTTTCAAGCAATGCCTGGCGGTCTTCGAGGCTCAGGTTCAGGTTCGCGGCGATGAGGTCGGCAAAGTGGCCGGGGTCTTCGGTGTTGAGCGCGGCGATTTTGACTTGCTCGGACAAGGCGGGCGAAAGTTTGACAATTTCCTGAAACTGGCTTTGCGCGTTGCGCATCATCGCCGTGACTTCAATCGTTTCCTCCTTGAGATCGCGCAGCAGTTCAAACTTCGCGCGCAGATACGGCGTGAAAGTGGTGTATTCGGTCATGCGGATGCGCCACAGTCCTTCAACCAACACGCGCGCGGTATTGTCGGGAAACTTCACCATCTTCGCCAAGCGCGTCACGCAGCCGACGCCATACAAATCTTCAGGCACGGGGTCAGCGACTTCGGGCCGCCGCTGAAGCACGACACCCATCAAACGGTCGCCGGCCACCGCCTCGTCAATGAGTTTGATGCTCGACCCCGTCTCCACCAGCAACGGCGCGACGGCGCCGGGAAAAATAACCACGTCCGAAAGTCCTAGAATGGGGATGGCTTCCGGCAGCGAACGCGCCGAGACATGCGACGGAGCAACGGATGTTCCGGCGGCTCCGAGGATGCTGATAAATTCTGTGTCCGGCGAGGTCATCATCGCGTCACTGTGCAACAACTGCCCATCTGCAACAAGCTAGATTCCAACCCCACCAAAAAATCGGAAGAGGCTAGTTTCCCCCGGCGACGGACACCTTGGTAATTTTCGATTGCGCCGCGGCCAGTGGTACATCAATGCGCAGGAAGCCATTCAAATAGGCCGCTTTGGCCAGACTGAGGTCGTAACCGGGTGGCAGTTCGAGCACGCTCTCAAACGGCCCGTAATTGATTTCCATGACGAGAAAACTGCACTTGGGCGCGCGGCAGCCGTCAGGCCGGGTGCCGGTGATGCGCAGACGATTCCCCTCGATCGTGATTTCCAAGTTCTCGCTCCTCATTCCGGCCAGCTCAATTTTGACCACCAAGCCGCTCCCTGTGGAATAAACGTCCGTATTGGGCACCCAATGTCCATTGGCCGAACCCTCCCGTCCTCCGACTGCCGAAGCACGGTTTATAAAAAGAAGCGACGAACTGATCTTGGTCACAGCCATGTCATTGGCAAAGTATCTCAACAGCCGCGCCTACGCAAGCGCCCGGGCTATTTCATTTTCATCAAGATTTGCGGACGCCCGCCTTTGCGCGCGTGAAACACAATCGAACTTTGGGGTGACGACAAATTTGTGGCGGAACAACCGCAGTGCGTGTCGCACTCAAAACTAAATTTGCGCCGGCGAATCCGGCGCCACACCAGCGCCGATGCGGTGACAGCTACAATCACCAGCGAAACAAACTGCTGCGAATCCATGAGCGCAACATACTCTCAATCCCGCGCCACGCAATGGAGAACTTTTGCGTCAATTGTTGCGGCGGCGTTGTCAGGAATAGTCAGGCGCTTCCGTTGAACTTCGCGTTTTTGACTTTGAACCTGGTTTTCGCCGCCGTACGCTGCGTCTATGACCGTTGCCTTTCGTTACCCACACCGTGTCACCTACGCCGAGAGCACGCTGGGCAACCACATTTACTACGCGCGCTATCTCGACCTGCTCGAAGCCGCGCGCGGCGCGTTCTTTCGCGAACTGGGCGTGAGCTTCCTTCACTGGCAGGAGCGCGGCACGATTTTTCCAGTCGTCGAATGTCGTCTGCGCTACAAAGCTCCGGCCCGCTACGACGACATGTTGACGATTGAAGTGTGGCCCGCAGCAATGGAGCGTGTGCGCCTTAATCTCGCC
>JALOTT010000510.1 GCA_025457745.1 Verrucomicrobiota bacterium | reverse complement strand
CCGGGCGCAAGCGCGGAGCGCTTTTGGCGGTGGCGGGAAACAAGGCGATTGTGGCCGCGCGGGCGGAAACGTTTCCGGCCTTCGCCCATTCCACCGCGGCGACGCAGCGGTCAACGACAGCGGCATCGTCGAGATGGCCCGCGACGACTTGATACGGCTTGCCGAGGCGGCGGAGGACGCAGGCCAAATCCTGAAGGCCGTGGACGCCGTGGTTGTCGAGCAGGCGGATGGGATCAACGTGTCCGCCAAAATCGCGGTCGGGTGTCGTGCCGAGCATGACGATGGGCAAACGTGTTCTGGCCAATTCCCCAGCGGACTCGAGCGAAGGCGAGTAGGCGAGGTGCAGCGTGACGATGGCGTCCACGCCTGCGGATTCAAACTGCCGGACTGCCGCGCGGAAATCCGGACGCGTGCGCGATATCGGAGCGACGACGACTTGCAGCCCGGCTTGCGCGAGCCTGCTCTCGACGTGGCCCACGAACGGAGCGACCTGTTGCGCCAGTTCTGGAAGGACTTCGTCGTAGAACTTCACATACAGCGGCAGCAATCCGATCTTGGCTTGGTTCATGGTCGTTTCTCCTTCTTGAGGGCGTAAGGCTCGCCTGATTGCACATGGCCGCAAAGGCGTTGGAACGTTTCGAGGTAAAGCGAACGTGCCTCCGCGAGCGATTTCAGGTTCACGCCGGCGTCACCGCGGAGCGGCGCAGTCGGCGCGGCGGCGATCGTCGGGCTGAAGGCGTAAAGGCAGCCCCGCGTGCCCATGAGTTCGGTCTCGATGACTTGATGAATCGGGGTCGGCGCAAACAACGCGGCAAACAGCGAACGAATGTGCGCGCTCCTGGCCGCACCGCCGCACAGGACGAGGCTGTCCACCGCGCCGGATCTGATCACAGGCTCAAGCACGCGGGCGAATTCGAAGGCCATCGCCGCCACCACGGCGCGGAACAAATCGCTGTGTGTCGTCACCGGGCTGATGCCGAACAACGCGCCGCAACCGGTTTGTGCGGGCCGCAGCGCATTGGGGCGATTGAGCCAGGGCAGGGCGACGAGGCCGGGCGGTGGCAAGAGTTGTTCGGTGAGGAGCATTCCGGCGCGAAGCAATGCGGTTGGTTGATCGGGGTGGATGAAGTGTGAGAGCGCCCAGTTCCACGTCACATTGCCGGTCATCAACGGCATGATGATTTGCCGGCCCGCGCCGCTCGGTGCAGGGATGCAGAAGTGAAACGGCGAACGGCCCTCAAAGCCCGGTGGCAGCACGAAGTTCCCGACCCACGCCGTGCCGAGCGAACACTCGAGTGGCCGCCGCGATGCGTGCAGCACGGAAAGATAGCCGGCCTCGTGATCGTTGTAAGGTCCGGCGACGGGAAGGCCGGCGGGCAATTGCAGCAGCGTGGCGGCTTCCGCCGTGAGCGGATGTGTCTCGTGGCCTTGCCGCAGCGGCGCGAAGAAATCGGCGGGCAGGCCGCAGTGTGTCATCGGGCGCGTGGTGAGGCGGTTTCGCACCGCGTCGTAACAGCCGGATTGCAGCGCGTGGCAGGCGTCCTGCCGCCACTGGCCGGTGAGCGCAAAATAGACGTGCTCGCCCGCACCGACGCAGAGCGGATTGCTCTTGAAGAGCTTCGGCCATTGTTTGCGCATCCATTGCGCGCGGGCGAGGCCCATGCCGGGTTCGTCGCGCAACGAAAACGCGCGCCACCAGCGCGGCGGGAACTTGGCGGCGAGGTTGTGGAAGTGGCCGAATGAGCGCGTGTCGTTCCACAAGAACATCGGCGTGGCGGGTTTGCCGGTCTTGCGATGGACGAGAATCGTGCTGCCACCCTGGGCGGCGAGGCCGATGCCCTGCACGCTGTTCCAGCGGTCGGCGACCTGATGCCGCAAAGAGCCGGCGGCGGCGCAGATCGCTTGAATCAGCGCGGCGGGGTCTTGCTCCCGCTTGCCGGTCTCGTCCACTTCGAGCGGGAGGCGCTGCTCGGTTTGCGCGAGCAGCCGACCGCGCCGCGCTTCGAACGCGGCGGCTTTCAGCGAGGTCGAGCCAATGTCAATGCCGAGGTACATTTCAATCAGGCGATATCTTCACGACCGACGCCGTGCGGTGCGATTCCAGCGCGGCGGTCAGGATCCTGTGATGCTGCAAGGTTTCCTGCGGCGTGACGCAACCGGCGAACTTGCCGGGCGTCTTGCGATGGACGAGTTCGCTGACAAACGCCGCCCACATCTGGAGAATCAGGTCGGGGAAACCGGCCTCGAAAATGCCGCCGGTGATGGTCGGGTAAGTCATCTCGTGGCCCATGTCGATCTGCTGCCACGACTGCTCGCCGCCGGTGTAGTCGAGGAGTTGAATGGTGTTCGCCTGCTTCGTGGAAAAGCGCGCGCAACGGCGGCTGCCGAGGATCTCGAAGTTCCAGGAATTCTTTTCGCCGGGCGCGATGCGCTGGGTTTTGATGGTCATGGGAAACGCCGTGCCGGTTTGCGGATCGGCGGTTTCGCAGAGGAGCGTGGCGTTGTCGCACGTCTCGCAAGTCGCTGGCTTGCCGTCGCGGCCGGGGCGTTGCTCATAGAGCCGCGTCAGGATCGCGCGGACGTTGCGGGGCAGCCAGCCTGCGCGGAGCGGGACGTGCAACGGATGCATCCCCAGGTCGCCGAGGCAGCCGTATTCGCCGTTGGCGGCGATGGTGCGCTTCCAGTTCATCGGCTTGGTGGGGTCGAGGTCGCTGGAATGCTGGAAGCTGGCGTTGACTTCCTTGGTGGGGTCGAGGTCGCTGGAATGCTGGAAGCTGGCGTTGACTTCGAGGATTGTGCCGAATTCGTTGCGCTCGATCATGCGGCAGAGGCGTTGCATTGCCGGGAAGAACGGGAATTCTGATGAGCAGCGCGCGAATACTTCAGGGTGTTTCGCCAGTGCTGCTTGAATCGCGCGGTTCGCGGCAAGGTCAACGCCGAAGGGCTTCTCGCCCATAAGGTGTTTGCCGGCGGCGATGGCGTCGCCGTAGAGCTGCGCGTGCAGGTGGTGCGGCACGGCGATGTAAACGGCGTCCACGTCGGCGCTGGCGAGGAGTTCC
>JALOTT010000509.1 GCA_025457745.1 Verrucomicrobiota bacterium | reverse complement strand
CTTCCACGCCGCAGTGTGCGTGAGGATGGTCCGGTCCATGCCGGCGCCCTTCAGGGTCATGCCGGCCTTGAGTTCCAGCGGCCCCTCCAGTTCAAACGTGCCGGGAGCAATCTCGATGGTGGCGCCTTCGTCCCCATCACGAACGGCGGTGACAAGGGCGGCTGCCGTGTCAATCGCGGCACTGGCAATTGACAGATCGGAAAACGACTCAAGCGACACGCGGGGCGGGCCGAGTCCGCGCTGCGGACTATCCAGCGCGAGAACCCAATCGTTGCCCACGCCCGGCTCTCCCGGCGGGGTGAACTCGCGCTCGCCTACGCGCGGGAAGTGGCCAACGACGCGCGATTGGCCGGTGCGCGGGTCAAACCACCACCCTTTGACCTGTTTGCCGGTGAGCTTGTCCAAGTTCACCCGAAACGGTCTGCCCGTAGGCGTGTAGATGAGCGCGTACCCATCCCCGCGCAGCGCGGCCACATGATCCGGTTCTTCACTCGGTCCGCTGGCCAGCAGAGATCGATCCGGCATCTGCGTCAGGAAAGGGCGGGACTCGACCAAGCCGCGCAAGTAGCCCATCTGGCGCGCGCTGGGCGCGTCGAGCGCTTCTTTCCAGGTCAGCCGCGGCGACAGGATCGGCTTGCGGGGCGGGGCGTACATTTGCCAGATCGAGTGGTGGCCGTAGGTGTGCCCGAAAGCTCCGGCAAACACCGCCCAATAGGCCGCGCGCCGCGCGTGGTCGTCATTGGAGGGCTGGGTGGACCGATGCGCGGCGCGCAGGGATTCCGGCAGCCAGGCGGCGGGGATCAGGAGGTCCGGGTAACTCGATTCCAGGTCGATCACCGGCTTGATGGGCTGCCGTGCCCAGTGCTTCTCGATGAAACGCCAGCTCTCGACCAGGTTGCCATGGCTCGATTGTGCCGAGGTGAAGTCGAGCCATGGTTCGTCGTGCAGGAAGTCCGACGCATGGCCCGGTCCCGAGGTGTGGTAAGTCATCAACACGCGGTCGTCGTCCTCGCGCCCGGTCGCCCCCAGCGCGAGGCCTCGGGCCATCGCGCGCCAGATGGCCGCCGCTTCGGGCGTGGACGGCGCTTTGTCGCCGCCGAGAATCCAGATGAGGTTCGAGCGATCGCGGTAGCGCGTGCCGAGGAATTGCCCGTAAGCCAGCGCGTTGGTCACGTTGAAGATGCCGTCCACCTTCCCGTCGAACGCCGACGAAGTGACATACTTGCCCCAGGTGGGCAGAAAGCCCACGTAGAGGCCGCAGCGGGCCGCCTCATCCAGAGTCGCGTCCACGAAGTCCCAGTAGTCATTGCCGGGACCGGCCTTCACGGCGGGGCGCGAGGGATCCTTGTCCTCCAGCGGCAAGTGCCCGTAGCGGTTAGGTTCGGTGAGTCCGTCCAATTCCGCCAGGGCGACCGCCTGGATGACGTTGAAACCTCTGGCGGCGCGGTCGCGCAGGTAGAAATCCGCTTCCGCGCGGTCCAGCCGGTGAAACAGCTCCCACGCGGTGTCGCCCAGCCAGAAGAACGGTTTGCCGCTGCTGGTGACGAGGAAGCGACGGTTGTCGCTGACACGCAGGCGTTCAAGCGGGTCGGCATTCGAATGCGGGGCGCTGGCGGTGCTGCCAGTGGTTTCAGCGGCTTGCGTGCGGGTTGCGCCCGCCAGCAGGAGGGAGCCGACGAGCAGTGGCAAGAGCGGATTCATCATTGGCCTCGTTGATGAGGGTTTGCAGGCCCGATTTCACTCGATCGGGTTGATGCTCGGTGCATGGCGGGGAATTCAGGACCTGTTTGGCGGGAGGGATTGCAGAGCGGAAACTGGTAATAGGCGCGGTCGAAGCGCACCCCGGTGGCGGCGAGTTTGTCCACGTTGGGCGAGACCATCCCCTTTGCGCCACAACACGCGATCTGGGGCCGACAGTCGTCGGTGGCAATGAAGAGGACATTCATCCCGCGGGCGGCGGGTGCCTCGGCGGCGTGGAGTGCATGGATTGGCAGCACGACGGCTAGGAGGATTGGGAGCATCTTCATGGGTGTTGATAGTTGATTGCAGGAACGTGCAGTTTCACAAGTTGGAGGTATCCACTCGGGGAAGAGGTTTATTCTCTCGCAATCACCGCGAGCCAATCATCGGCGGAAGGGGCGGTGAGTGTTGCCGTGCTGCCACCGTCGAGTGTGGCATTCCCACTTGCTTGCAGCGCACCGCCTTCGCGCGGATCGAACCATTTGAGGCTGAACTTGCCGGACGCTCCAGCGAGGTCGATTGGCGTTTCGCCGCCTACTGGCAGATAGACAAGGTACAACTCGCCGGCCTTCGCGAAGCAGAATTTGGAGTTGTCGTTCTTGGTATTGCCGATGAGGGCGTTGGCATTTGTCATATCCCAGAACGGAATCCGGTTGTCGGGGAAGAAGTCGAGCGCGATGCGGCAGTAGTCCCAGCTCTTGTCACGGCTGTGGAAGTCCTCGCAGTTGAGGTCGTTCTGCGGGAGTTGGTAGCCGAAGTAGTATTCCACGCCTGCGCCGCCGGCCATCAGCGTGCCCCAGAGACACAGTTTGCGGACGTCGTGGAGCGTGTAGCCAGGGGTTTCATCCGGTGACGGGTCCTGTTTCTTGCCCTGCTTCTTGGCTTTGGTTTCCGGATTTCGAGAAACCCTGGCAACGCCATCGTGACCTTGGTACCCGGGATCGGGCGGGACTCCCAAGCTGGCCGGATTCTGTTCGTCATTGCAGACGACCCACGGCTTGCCGGCTTTCGCGGACTCAGTCACCCACTGGAGTGTCCGTTGGTGCGCCATG
>JALOTT010000508.1 GCA_025457745.1 Verrucomicrobiota bacterium | reverse complement strand
GCCTCTTTGCGATTGGGCGTGATGAGCGACAGGCCGGAGAGATTGAGCTGGTGGACGGGCTTGGGATCGAAGCTCAACCACACGCCCCGGGCGCGGCAAAGCGATTTGATCTCGTTGAGCAACGGTTGCGTGATGACGCCTTTGCCGTAATCACAGACGATGACCGCCGCCGTTTCGTGAAGGCGGGCCTTGATCGAGGCGACCAGTCGCCGGGTGAGTTGCGGACTGAGTCCATCGCGCGCTTCGCGATCAATGCGGACGACCTGCTGCGTCTGCGCCACGATGCGGGTCTTGACGCTGGTGGTCCGGGATTCACCCGCCAGCAAACCGCGACATCCGATTTTTTGCTCGCGGAGCAAGCGCTGAAGTTGTCCAGCGGCGGAATCGCGACCGATGGCGCCAAATAATTCCGTGGGGACGTTGAGCGCAGTGAGGTTGCGCGCCACGTTGGCCGCGCCGCCCGGTATGAAACTTTCGCGCGCAAATTCCACGACCGGCACGGGCGCTTCCGGAGAAATGCGCGCGACGCTGCCCCAGATGAACTGGTCGAGCATCACGTCGCCCACGACCAGCAAGCGGATGCGGCGGGCGGCGCCCAGCAAGCGGCCCACACGCGCGGCGGGTAATGATATTTTGCTCATGGTTCGTTCAACCACGCATGGACACGAATGAACACAAACATAGAAAACAACGAACCCGCCGAATTGCCAGAAAAAAGAGCGACAGAAAAGAAGACGGCGTTCGGTGGGTTTGATGGGGTGCCAGTTTAGGACCGCTCCAGCCATGACCGGAGCTTTGACCTGGAGGATTTGCCGGGGGCCCTGCCATTCTTGGCCGCGATTGGGCCGGACCAGATTATCATACGTCAGGAAAACTCCCCGAACCGGACGAACTCGCCCACAGATTCTGCTACCGAAGGTTTAACGAACATGAATTATGCACACCTTGGAACGCCTGGGATGAGAGTGGGTCTTCACTACAGCCGGGGTTGACGTTTCCCTTGACCCGCCTCGCCGGCAAATCAACTGCTTGCGGCGCGAAAAAGATTCAACCGCAGGTCGAATCAGTATCGGGGCAGGAAGTCGAGGAGTTGGGCGAAGCCGGTGCGGCCTTCGTTCATAAGGTGAAAAACCGCTGGCTGGCGGTGGAACACCCTCAGGGGTCGTTGCAGAATTGAAATCGAAAAATGACCGGACAACGGGAAAATGCAGCTTTTATAGGGCTGAAATCGCTGTCATTAAAACCTTAACGGGGCAGCAGTGATACCCGATCTCAGATGAACTCGTTGATCAGGTTTTCCAGAAATTCCTGACGGCCGCTCGTGTTTGCGTCCGCATTGCCTTTTTTGAGCATGTAGGCTTCGAGTTCTTTGAGCGAAGTTTTGCCGCTTTTAATCTTCACCCCAAGACCGGAATCCCACGAGGCGTAGCGTTGCCGGACAAATTTTTCCAGCCGTCCGTCCTTGCGAATGGCGGCGGCGATTTTCATTCCGCGCGCAAAAGCGTCCATGCCGCCGATGTGGGCATGGAATAAATCCACCGGCTCAAAACTTTCCCGGCGCACCTTGGCGTCGAAATTCACGCCGCCGGTAGTCAATCCGCCGTATTTTAAAATGGCGAGCATCGTGTAGGTCGTCAGATAAATGCTGGTGGGAAATTGGTCCGTGTCCCAGCCGATCAACTCATCGCCGGTGTTGGCGTCAATCGAGCCGAGCGCGCCCGCCGCCCCCGCAACTTCCAATTCGTGCTGCATGGTGTGACCCGCAAGCGTGGCGTGATTGGTTTCGATGTTGAGTTTGAGATGTGGTAACAGATCGTATTCGCGCAAAAAGTTCAGGCACGCGGCGGCATCGGAATCGTATTGATGCCTGGTCGGTTCTTTGGGTTTTGGCTCAATGTAGAACTGACCCTTGAAGCCGATTTGCTTTTTGTAATCCACCGCGAGATGCAAGAGGCGCGCGAGGTTATCAAGTTCGCGCTTCATGTCGATGTTGAGCAAAGTGGAATAACCCTCGCGGCCTCCCCAGAAAGTATAGCCCGCGCCGCCGAGTTCGTGCGTGACTTCAATGGCCTTCTTCACCTGTGCCGCCGCGTATGCAAAAACATCCGCGTTGCAACTGGTGGCGGCGCCGTGAACGTAGCGCGGATTGGAAAATAAATTTGCCGTGCCCCACAGGAGTTTGATGCCCGTACGCTTTTGTTCCGACTTCAACACCTTGACGACGGCGTCCAGATTATTGTGGCACTCCCGAAGAGTCTTGCCTTCCGGCGCAACGTCGCGGTCGTGGAAGGCGTAGAACGGAGCCCCGAGCTTTTCCATGAACTCAAACGCGACGCGCGCGCGGTTCTGCGAGTTGCTCACGGAATTGGAGCCGTCGTCCCACGGACGAATCGCCGTGCCGGGGCCGAAGGGGTCCGAGCCGGTTCCGCGAAACGTATGCCAATACACCACGGCGAAACGCAAATGGTCGCGCAGGGTTTTGCCCTCTACGATTTCGCCGGCGTTGTAATGTTTGAACGCAAGCGGATTTCGTGAGGTTGGGCCTTCAAATTTTATTTTGCTGATGTCGGGAAACGCGGATTTCATTTTAGTAATCTGGCTCGGACTGTTGGTTTAGGTTTCAATTCCCGTTCTGATCCGGATTTGCGAGCGTAGTGTTCCGATCTGCCGCCGCGTTGTCAAACCAACAATCATGGGTGTCGAAACTCCATGAAAATGTCCCCTTTATAACTCGATGAAAATGTCCCCTTTTGGGCGGGGTTGCGGTAGCAACTCCGGCCAAAAGATGGAGACAT
>JALOTT010000507.1 GCA_025457745.1 Verrucomicrobiota bacterium | reverse complement strand
CATTGACAGTTATGGCGGCAAAATCAGAACTGAGCACTTCAACGTTCACGCCGAAACTGTTGTTGCCGCCATAACTGTCAATGTTGCCGCCGACGGATTCGATTTCGCGGGCGATGTCCTCGGCGCTGCGGCGCTTGGTGCCCTTGAGGAGCATCTTGGCCAGCAATTGGGTGATGCCGTTGTTGCCTGCTGTTTCCGCGAGCACGCCACCCTGAAAGACGGTCCGGAACTCGACGAACGGCAGGCGGTGGTCTTCCTTCACGAGCAATCGCAGGCCGTTGGGCAAAACGAATTTCTGAATCGCGTGCTCGGTGGTCGTCGCGGCGACGGCGGATGATTTGGGCGCGGTGCCGTTGGGGAGCAGCGCGTAAAGGGTGCGGTTTTCCGTCGTAAGATATTTGCGGGCGACGCGCTGGACATCGGCGGGCGAGATGCGTTTGACGGCGGCGAGGTAGCGTTCGGAAAAATTGAGATCGTTGGCCGCGAGCCAGCTTCCGCCGAGGTCCGCCGCCTGGCCTTGCATGGTTTTGCGCGTGGCGAGCGTGGCGGAGATGAATTGTTTGACGGCCTTGCCGAGTTCCGCTTTGGCGACGGGCCTTGCTTTCAGCTTTTGCAATTCGCCCAGCATCGCTTCACGGGCTTTCAAAAATTTGTCCGCGTCCACCACCGCGCTCATGCCGAACAGGCCGGGGTCGCCGGGATTATACGTCCAGGCGTCGGCGTAATTCACGAGGCCCTGCTTCTCGCGCACTTCGCGGTAGAGACGCGAGCTGTGGCCGCTGCCCAGCAACACGGCGAGCACGTCCAGCACGGGCACGTCGGGATGGCGCAGTTCGGGAATGTGCCAGGCGAAATGAAAATGGCCGAGTTCAACGGGCGCTTCCTCGATGACTTCACGCGCCGTGGATTGTTTCGGTTCTTGCGGCAGCACGACAGGCGGGAGCGCTTTGGCCTTGCCCTTGGCGTAAGCCTCGCGGACCTGGACCACGACCTCTTCGTGCTTCACGTCGCCGACCACGACAACAAACACGTTGTTCGGCGCGTATTTTTCCTGGTAGTAGCCAACGATGTCGTCGGATTTCAGTTCATTGAAAATGTCGGGATAGCCGATGACGGTGAACCGATAGGGGCTTTTTGTGTAGGCGACTTCAAACAATCGCCGGCCCGCGCGGCGGTCCGGGTCATCCTGGTTCATGTCCATTTCGCGAAGGATGACCTGTTTCTCCCGGGCCATCTCGTCCGCCGGCAGCGTGGCGTGCTGCATGATGTCGCAAAGAATATCAATCGCCACGCGCGCGCCGGCGTTGGGCACGTCAATGTGATAGACCGTGCGATCAAAACTGGTGTAGGCGTTCATGTGGCCGCCGGCATCCTGCACCTCCTGATCAATACGGCTGCCCGGTCGCGTGGTCGTGCCTTTGAAAAGCATGTGCTCCAGGACGTGCGAGAGTCCGGCGCCAAGCCAGCGGCCTTCATGCACGCTGCCGGTCATCGCCCACGCCTGCGCCGAGACGACCGGTGCGCTATGATCTTCGCGCACGATGAGGGTCAGCCCATTGTCGAGCGTGGTGAGGCGGACGCCGGGCGGGAGTGATGGGATGGAATCAGTCATAGTTCACCGGCTGCGCGGAAAATGATTTCTTTGACGGCGTCGCCCACGTGAAACGTGGCTGTGCTTTCAAGTTCGTTGGTTACTTGTCGAACGGAAGCAATAAAGCCGTGCTTTTTGGCCTCAAGCAAAACGCCGAGAAGGCCAACAATGCTTAATCCTTCTTCAAGGGCAACACGCCTGCCATCGGCTTCGTCAATCAATAATTCATCCGCCTGGATTTCCTTCGCGAGTACGATCGCTTCCGCTTCACCTTCGTCCACCATGATCACCAACCGTTCATAATCGTCATGGTTGGTGATTGATTGCACGCGAATGAATTCCGGGAGTGAGGGGTGGATCACTTGCAGTTCGCGTTGCACGGCTTTGGGGATGAAAACTTCGCCGTAAATCTGCGACAACAACGCGCCGCGTCCGATTTGAAGGAGCGAAGTGATGGCCGAGGTATCGCTGACGACAATCATTCGCCAAGTTTTTGCCGAACCCTCTGAACGTCATGCCGCGCATCTTCGACCGTGTAGTTGCGGCAGACGCCGCGCGCCCCCAATTCCCGCATGAACAGAACCTTCGGCATACCCGCCACCTTTGCCGCATGGCCCAGCGAGGCGTGCCGGCCCGAATAAAGGCCGACGGCAAAATCCAGCCGCGCCTGCTCGCTCGTCAGCGGTTGCACACCGATACTCACGTCTGGCAGTTCAATCGTCATGGGGGGAATTTACCACTCCGGCTTACGACTTCAACGGACTTGTTTGCTGCCCGATGATTTTGCCCGCCGGCAAAAACGGTTTGCGAAACGCAGCCTCAAAATCATAGCCGCCTTGGAAATCAGCGCGGGTGTCCTTTTCGGTTCGCGCAAGCAGGCTGGCTTCAATCATGTTGAAAACCAGTTCCCCAAAGTCGCTGCACTGGCGGATGCCCCACTCCTCGAACACGGTAATCGTCATCGGGCCGAACTGTTCGAGGGCGAATTGCCGGATGCCGTCGAGCAATTCCTGTCCGGTGACGTGACGGACTTTGCCGCCGTTTTCCTTGCCCACGAGTTTCTGCGTAAAGTCGAGGGCCTCGCGCAAAAAGAGGTAGGCGTCCCGCCGGTAGCGCGGGTCTTTGGCCAGGATTTGTTCCAGCACTTCGTCGAAATTGACTTCTTGCATGTTATTGTTTTGCCGATTCTGTCGCCGGGGTCGCCGGG
>JALOTT010000506.1 GCA_025457745.1 Verrucomicrobiota bacterium | reverse complement strand
GAAAATCAGGTGTTGAGCAAGACCAGCGCGGACGCCGCGGGCCGGCTCGACATCGCCGAGGCTGACCGCACGCGACAGGTCCAATCGGTCACGTCTGACGCGGACTCTTTCCGCCGTTTATTGCCAAAGTACAAGAGCAACCCCGATTTGTTCGTCCAGCAGCGGTTGGTCGAGATGATGAGCCGCGTGCTCGCGAACGTGCAGGATAAAATCTTCCTGGCCGGGCGCGCCGATGGCAAGCCGCGGGAACTGCGCCTGTTGTTGAACCGTGAGTTGCCCAAGCCAAAAACGGAAGGGGCAAAATGAAATCTGAAATCCGAATGACGAATTCCGAAGGTTCAACGGATGCCCTTTTTATATTGGATTTCGTCATTCGTCATTGTTGACCATGCAAGTCACCTCGCTCTTGAACCAGCACGAACACGACGCCTCGTGCGCCACTTGCGGCCACGATCACGAGCACGCACCCGTACGGTTGCGGCAAACGCTTGTCGGCGTCGTGTTCGTCATCAACGCCTTCGTCGCGGACTGGTTGTTTGAGTCGGGCCACATCGTCGCCAGCGCCAGCGCCTTGATCGGGGCGGTCATTCTCGGCTACCCCATCGTCGTCACCGGCATCAAGGATTTGCGCCACGGTGTCTTGAGCATGAACGAACTCGTCGCCATCGCTGTGCTCGCCGCGTTCGCGTCCGGCGATTACAAGACCGCCGGCGTGGTCGCGTTTTTCATGCTCATGGGCGAAATCGTCGAAACCCGCACCGCCGAGGGCGCGCGCGCTTCGATTGAATCACTCATCAAACTCACGCCCACGAAAGCCCGGCGGATCCGTAGGACAGGCGTCGCGCCTGTCTCTGACTCTAAATCCAAAGATGGAGTCAGGCGCGACGCCTGTGCTACGACGGAAGCCGAGGAAGAAATTTCTGCCAGCGAACTCATCGTGGGAGATGTCATCCGCATCCGCCCCGGCGACAATGTTGCGGCGGACGGCGTCATCGTCAGCGGCTCAGGTTCGTTCAACCAGGCCACGATCACCGGCGAGTCATTGCCTGTGGACAAGAAACCCGGCGACGACGTTTTCGCCGGCACGCAAAACCTCACTGGCGTTCTCGAAATCAAAGTCAGCCGCGCCGGCACGGACACCACGCTGGGCCGCGTGCGCGAACTTATTCTGGCGGCGGAGAAAACCAAGCTGCCCCTCATGAAGATCGTGGACCAGTACATGGGCTTTTACACGCCGCTGGTGCTGGTCATCGGCGCATTGGTCTGGGCTTTCACGCGTGATCTCAATCGTGTCATCTCCGTCATCGTCGTCTCGTGTCCGTGTGCATTCATCCTTGCCACGCCCACCGCGATGGTCGCCGCGCTTTCAGCCGCCGCGCGCCTGGGCATCTTGATCAAGAACGTTGCCGACATCGAACTGGCCGCGAAGATCAACGCATTCGTTTTCGACAAGACCGGCACGCTCACCACCGGGGAGCTTGCGGTTAGCCGGCTCGCGCCGCTGGGCGACACGAAGCCCGCTGAACTGCTGCGCATCGCCGCGTCCGCCGAGAAATACAGCAACCACCCCACCGCCAAGGCACTCGCGCAACTGGCCGGCGAGGCCGGCGTGCCGCTGCCCGAACCGCAGAACTTCACCGAGGCTGCCGGGCGCGGCGTGAAAGCCGACGTGGGCGGCGCAAAAATCCTCGTAGGCCGCGCGCAATGGCTCAAGGACAACGGCGTGACGGAGCCTTTCGAGAAGTCCGTTGACCTCAACGAAACCGAGGGTTGGAGTTTGATTTTCGTCGCGCGCGACGGGAAGTGCATCGGCTGGGTCGGCTTGCAGGACGCGACGCGCCCCGAGGCGAAGGAATCGCTGGCCGAGTTGAAAGAAGCGGGTGTTCGCCGCATCGCGATGATTTCCGGCGACCGCCAGGCCGTGGCGACACGCGTGGCTGCCGAGATTGGCTGCGAAGAAGCCAGGGGCGAGTGCCTGCCGCAAAACAAAGTCGAGTTCGTGCGCGCCATCAAGAGCAAGGGCTATCGCGTGGCGGTGGTGGGCGACGGCGTGAACGACGCCCCGGCGTTGGCCGCGGGCGACCTCGGCATCGCGATGGGCGCGGCGGGCAGCGAGGTGGCGATTCACAGCGCAACCATTGCGCTCATGAACAACGATCTGCGCCGGCTGCCGTTTCTGGTAAAGCTCTCGCGTAGCACGCGGGCGGTCATCAACCAGAACTTCCTGTTCGGCATTTTCTTCATCATCGGTGGTTGGGCGTTGTTTTCATTCGGGCCGCTGTCAAATCCGATCTGGGCGGCGATTCTGCACCTGGCCGGCTCGTTCATCGTGATTTTTAACAGCGCCCGCCTCGTGCGCAAAGGCGAGGAACTGGAGCATTATCAACCGGAACCGGCGGATACGGGAGAAAGCGGCGATGGAAACTCACGTCACGAAGCAGCAGGGCAACTAGCGCCGAAGATGGCTTGAACGTGAAAGCTCCTGCAGAACATCGGGGCTATATCGCAAAACTGGATTATCCACTAGGGTGCTCGACGAGTATTTTTGAAGATGACGAGTTGGATTTATGGCGGCGTTACGGGTTCTGGATTGAAGCGCTAGTTGACGGCGCAATCTTACCAACGACCGATAAACAAAAAAGGTTGATCGAAGTCCATGGTGGCAGAGCTGAACCAATCCATCTGCAGGAGTGCGCATGGCGGAAGTTGATTGAAAGAAGGGCGTGGGAGAAAAAAGAACGCGCGTCGCCACATTACGAGTCGGTTGATCGATCCGAGCAATGGTTCAGCAGGTCGGATTGG
>JALOTT010000124.1 GCA_025457745.1 Verrucomicrobiota bacterium | reverse complement strand
CGTCCAGATCAAAGCCCAGTTCTGTGCGGATTCGTGCGGCGGTGCGGATCACGTCGTCTCCCACCCGCGCCGAACCGACAAACGCCAGAAGCGACTCGCCCATCGAGCGCGCGTAGTTCCGAAACCATTCCTGCCGTTGCTGGCAGACGTAAATCGTGTCCAGCAAGTCGGGGGACGGGTGGCCGATGCGCTCGTTGCCGGGCGCACGGAAATCCGGGATGGGAATGTTTTCAACCGGCGGCTCGGGAAGAAACAGGTAGCCCACCGGGGTGTAGGTCGCCTTGGCAAACGCCTCCACCTGCTTCAATGTCGGCTGGGCTGTCTCTGCTTCCCACGCGGCCAGATGCGGAAACTTGTGCTCCAAATCGGCGCGATCATACCCCGCGCGCTCGCACGCCCAGCGCAGCAACTGCGGTTTGATGGCGACTCGATTCATATCCAAAGTTTAACGTCTAAACGCCCGCACATCAATCTTGGCGGCGGCGGATTGCGAGCCGCCGCGCGTCAGCAGGATTTCCTCAACGTAGGTCTCGAAGGCGCGTTCGTTGGTCTGGCTCATGATTGTGGGTCAGGTCTCTGACCTGACGGTTGCGGCCTCCTCTGGAGGCCAGTTCCTGCTCCCGTAGGACTGGTGCTTTGAGAAGTCACGGAGTCGGAGACTCCTGGAACCGGCAGGTCGGAGACCTGCCCCACATGCGCGCTGCTCCAGGGCCAGTCCTCCGGCTGGGCACACAACTGGGCAGTGACCGGATTCATCACCGTGTAGGCGCAGCAGCGGGCGCGGTCTTCGTCATCGCGGCAGCAATGGTCGTAAGACTCGCTCTGCCAAAAACTGTTTCCTTCCCGGCCCAGCAGCCGATTGGCGTGAACCGCCGTGTAGCCTTTCCAGCTCTTGAGGATTTCACTGAGCGGATGCGGCGGTTCGGGACGCACGACCGCATGCACATGGTTCGGCATCACCACCCAGGCGGACAGCGTGTAGCGTTGCCCCTCGAAATGCCGCACCGCGCCCGCGACCAGCGCAGCCACATCTGGACGCCGCAGCCAGCAATCCCCGTGACCCGCGTCGAGGTAGGCATCCACCCGCTCGGCATACCAGTTGAACAACTCCTTCTGCTTCTGCCAGGTCAGCGGACGCTTCGCCGCCTCGGCTTGTTGAATCATGGCTTCCCGCTCCTGTTTCAGTTGGAGCAGAACTTCCTGCGGCAACGTCCCACTCAGGCGGAAGGTGACAAAGTAGCTCGCCCCCTCCCGCTTGAGATGCGGCAGCGCGCCTCGCGAATGCAATCCTGCCACCAGCCGGCTTGGCCGCTCGGAAAGAAATTTCTGTGGTTCAACTGGATTCATGCTCGTGGGTCAGGTCTCCGACCTGACGGTTGCGGCTTGCTCTGCAAGCCAGTCTGCTTGGAAGCCAACACGGAGTCGGAGACTCCTCCAACCGGCAGGTCGGAGACCTGCCCCACGGCCTTTCTCACATCAATTTTGCCGGTGACGGCGGCGGTGATGAGGGCGGTGCGGTATTCCTGCAACCGCTCCACCGCCTCCGCCACCTTCCCCACCAGCGCGTCCAGCTTCGCCGTCTCCTCGTCCAGATACGCGGCGATCGCGGCTTGTTCGGGGAGGGGTGGAAACATGACCGGCAGCTCAGAAAGCTCGGACAGGTTGAACGTGTTGTTCACTCCAGCCTTGGAGTGCTTGAAAAAGCCGGTGACGCGGTAACCGCCGAGCAGGTATCTGAAGAACTTGGAGCAGTGCTTCTCGGGATTGAACCGAATTCGCAGGAGAAACGAGACGTGGGAATATTCGCCCTCGGCGTCAAAGAAAGCCGTCTTTCCCAAATGGTCGGAGCTTCCGTTCCGCCAGTTGAACAACAGGTCGCCTTTGCGCAACAGCACCTCCCGCTTTTCCTTTTCGCTGACTTCAGCGTAGGGCACGCCATCCAGGTTCAGATTCCCTTCAAAGTCGATGTTGGGAAGCGACAGCGTTCGCAGTCCTTCTTCAAGGGAGCGGTCAATCTCTCCACCGACGCCATACGAAATCTGCGCGACGCGTTTCAGAGGCAGAACTTCCCAATGCGTGGGGATGTCGCCGAGCCAGTCGAGGGCGGAGGGTTTGAGGGGCGGTTTGGCGGGGAGGCCGGCGGCGCGGGCGGCGGCGGGCGGCAGGCCGCGGGTGACGGTGCGGGAGATGAGCGCGGTGCGCTTCTCCTTCAGCCGCTCGATCAACTCCCGCTTCTTCGCCACCAACCGGTCCACCCGCCCCGTCTCCCGATCCAGAAACGCCGCGATGGAACGTTGCTCGGCGGGTGGTGGGAGCGCCGTTCGAAAATTCTTATTGAACTCCGGCGGCACGCGCTTCTGACCGCCAGCGCCATACATCTCCGACTCGCCAAGCTTTTGGAACGTGTCTGAGATGGCGACGTAGAACAGGAAACTGCGGTCGAGAGTTGGCCCGGCACGCAGCACGTGAAGCTCGGTCGTGCCATAGGCCGCGCCGTTCAAAAGGCCGCTCGCCAAGGCCGCTTTGCCATTCTCAAAGCAGGGCGTGATTTTGGCGACAACCACGTCGCCATCTTGAAACTCGGTGTAGCCGCTGGAGACCTCGGAGAGAATCCGTGTTTGCTCCAGGCTGAGTCCGCCTCCAACGCCGACGGCATCCATCGGCACAAACGAAACTTCGTCTTCCGGCTTGAGAGCGCGGAGTCGCGGGGCAGGCGGATTCACGCGCATCGCGAAACGCCCACGCTTCACCTCCCAATGCTCAGGCACGTCGCCGAGCCATTCGACGCCTGCCTGTGCGTGGCCGCAGGCAGACAGGCCGCTGGGTTTGTAGTTCGGGTAAACTGGGAGTTTCATGGCTGGCCTTTCGGCGGCCCTACTGCCCGGTATTTCTGCTGCGGGTGGTTGGGTTGGTCCGTAATGGTGCGGGCCAAATCCCCGGCGGCGATCATCGGGCTGAGGTGCTCGTTCACCAGATGGACCCGCGTGCGGCCAAGGAGCGTGGCCAGTTCATCCCCAGACAGCGGCCGCCAGGCACACAACTCCCGGATGACGGCGCGGATGGCGTCGCGTTTGGGCCGTCCGCCCAGACTGCGAACCTGTATGGCCAAAGGTTCCGGGAGGTCGGAAAGCTGTATGGATTGCGGTGCGGGCTGTATGGATTGAGCCTCTGCCTGTATGGATTGGCCTCCCTGCTTGCTGGATGGCGGGCCGGGAGGCGTGGTGTCCGTCGGTTCACCGCTGCGCGACTGCCACGGGGCCAGCAGTTTGTCCGTTGGCACGTAGTAGGTGTCGGCGCCCTTGCCTTTCTGCTGCAAGAGGGCACGGTCACGGAGCCGCCGGAGATGCTGGCTGGCGGTCAGCACGTCCACATGATTGATGGCCCGGTAGGCGGCATTGTGGATCGCGCCCAGCTCGCGCACGAAGACGAGGGCTTTGGCTTCCTCGTCAGTCAATTCAATTTCCTGGAACTGGCGCAGCCAGGCCCAATCTTCCGGGGACAAGAAATGGTGGAAGAGCAGCGTGACGACAAACTGGTTGCGCTCGCGGTCAGACTCGAAGGTGGGCGGGGTGAGGCCAACCTCATCCATCAACTGGCGCATGACGCGAATGCCGCTGCCCTTGGTCTCCGCGAGGTTCGTGTCGTGCAGGACGGCAGCGATGACGGGGTTGCGCGTCTCGGAGCCGGGTTCGCCCAAGCGATCTTCGGCGACCAGCGAGTGGCCAGGGTTGCGAATCTCCAGCCGGTTCGCGTAGCGGATGATCTGGATCGCGCCTTGCAACCGGTAGCTGCGGTGCATGACGGCGTTGACGACGGCTTCGCGAATCACGCGGTCGGGCACGAGCGGGATGTCTTTTCGGTGAAGCTGGCCGGGCGGAAGGGAGAACGCCTTGGGCAGGTCGTCCAGAATGGAGGCGCGGGCGCGGCGGATGAGCGGGATGAGCGGGGCGCGAAGTTCGACGGTTTCAAACCGATGCTCCGGATCGGGCACCCACTCGCGGCCGGGGACGCGAATGTAGTCCACCCGCATCATGGGAAACCAGCGGCGCAACGCCTGCGGCGTGCCGAACAAGAGCAGGCCGGCGACGGTGGGGCGGAAGGTGGTTCCTTCGCGAGTCACGCAATGCAGCGCGTGCAGGAGTTCCTCGTCATTCCAACGCAATTCCTCGGCCGTAGGGCTGGCTTCGGCGCGGAGCCGGCGGTATTCGGCAATGGCGCCGGGGTCGAGGGCGGTGATGTCGGCATCGCGGAGGACGGTGCTGTCGAAGGATTCCCCCCGACGTTCCTGGTAGAACACGGCGAGATCGTCCGTCGTGCAATGAACATCTGACGACCCGATGCGCCGGAAGGCCCCGGCGGGCAGCGGGCGGTTCTGGAGGAAGATCGGTTTTTCCGCCGGCTCTGCTTCGGGGACGAAGACGGCGAGAAGGTTTTTGCCGTTGACCTGGCCGGATTTGATCTGGACCCGGACGGGCCGGTTGAAGACACTCGCGCACTGGCTGGTGAGGTCGCGGCTGATTTTGTCGGGATCGTGAAGTCCGGTGGCCGAGTATTCGCGGAAGAGCGTGCCTTCGGCCAAGGTGGCACCGAGCAGGAGCCAGCCGCCGCCAAGGCCGGGCTCGTTGGCAAAGGCGCAGACAGTTTCGAGGGCGGACTTGCCAATCTCGCCCGCGGCCTTGGCTTCGATGCGCGTGTGCTCATCGAGCAAGTTGAGTTGTTCCAGCAGTTCGCGCGGCGTCATGTCGTCACCTCCTTGAGCATTTTCATGATGTCGTCTTCGAGGCGCTTGATGTCGGTTTCGATGACTTCCAGCGGGCGCGGTGGCTCGTAGCGGTAGAAGTGGCGGTTGAGCGGGATTTCGTAGCCGACCTTGGTCTTGGTGGTGTCGATCCACGCATCGGGCACATGGGGCAGCACTTCGCGTTTGAAGTAGGTCTCGATGCTTTCCTTGAGCGGCACGGTTTCGGTGTCGCGCAGGTCGGCGTCGGGCTCGGGCTGACCGTCGCGGTCACGGCAGATTTCGGCGGTGTCGTCGCGTTCGCCGAGGGCGGCGAGCACGGCCTTGAGTTCCGGGGCGCTCAGGCGCACGTCGCGCTCGCGGTCGAGCGTGCGCAGTTCGGTGAGGAACGCCTTGCGGTCTTTGAACAAACGTCCGTTTGTCTTACCGCCGAAGGCGCGGAGCAGTTCGCGGATTTGCTCCTGTCGCTGCTGGCCGGCCTCGATTTCCTGCTGGCGGACGGCGGGGTCTTTCTTGGCGCTGGTGGCGAGGTTCTTGAAGCCGCTCTCGTCGTCGAGCCGGGCGAGGCGTTCGGCGCTGGCCTGGAAGTTCAGCCGCAGCGGACGCTCCACGGTGATCTTGTGGTAGCCGAAATCTTCGTTGTCGAAAACCTTGCTGACGACGCGCTGGCGCTGCACGGGCTGGTGGGTGACGGGGTCTTCCTCGGTGAAGGTGCGCGTCTGGCCGTCGCGGAAGTTGCCGAAGATTTGGGTGAGTTCGCCGATGTGGTCGGGGTCTTTCTCCTTGTCGGAGGGGTCGCCGATGCGGCGGCGCTTGTTGCCGAGGCTTTTCTCCATCTGCACCCAGAGCGGGCGCGCATCGATGAGCTGCACCTTGGCCTTGCGGGGCTTCTCCTTCCGGTTCGTCAGCACCCAGAGGTAGGTGGAGATGCCGGTATTGTAGAAGAGCTGCTCGGGCAGGGCGACGATGGCCTCCAGCCAGTCGTTCTCGATGATCCAGCGGCGGATTTCGCTCTCGCCGCCGCCGGCGTCGCCGGTGAAGAGGGGCGAGCCGTTGAAGACGATGGCGAGGCGGCTGCCGCCGTCCTGCGGGGCGCGCATCTTGGCCAGCATGTGCTGGAGGAAGAGGAGCGCACCGTCATTCACGCGGGGCGTGCCCGCGCCGAAGCGTCCGCTGAAGCCGAGGGTGTCGCGCTCGTTCTCGATGTAGCGCTGCTGCTGCTTCCACTCCACGCCAAAGGGCGGATTGGCGAGCATGTAGTCGAAGGTCCATTTCTTGCCGTCGGCGGCGCGATCGAAGCCGTCCTTGGTGAAGGTGTCACCGAGGATGACGGCGTCGGCGTCCTCGCCCTTGATGAGCATGTCGGACTTGCAGACGGCCCAGGCCTCGTCATTCCAGTCCTGACCGAAGAGCTTGGGCTGGGCGTCGGCGTTGAGGTCGCGGATGTATTTCTCGGCGACGGACAACATGCCGCCCGTGCCGCAGGCGGGGTCGTAGATGGTTTTGACGACGTGGCTGCGGGCGAGGTCTTTCTCCGGCGAGAGGAGGAGATTGACCATGAGCTTGATGACCTCGCGCGGGGTGTAGTGTTCCCCGGCTTCCTCGTTGGATTGTTCCGCGCCGATCCGGATGAGTTCCTCAAAGACGTAGCCCATCTGGACGTTGTCCACGCGTTCGGGGGAGAGGTCGATGGCGGCGAACTGCTTGATGACGAGGTAGAGCAGGTCTTTCTCGGCCATGTAGGCGATCTGCTCGGGGAACTTGAAGCGCTCGATGATGGCGCGGACGTTGGGCGAGAAACCGTTGATGTAGCTGTTGAGGTTGGGCGCGAGCTGGTTCGGGTCGTCGAGCAGGCCGTTGAGGCCGCTCTTCTCGGCGGGCTTGGCGATGGTGAACTTGGAGAGGTTGAAGAATGGCACGCGGGTGATCTGCGAGAGGCGGTGGCGGATGATGTTTTCGCCTTTTGCTTTGATGGCGGAGTGTTCCTTCAGCACGGCGGCCTTGGTCGGCGCGAGGATGCAATCGAACCGGCGCAGAACGGTGAGCGGCAGGATGACCTTGCGGTATTCGTTTCGCTTGTAAGGGCCGCGGAGCAGATTGCAGATGCTCCAAATGAAGCTGGCGATTTGGGAATGGGTTTCAGCGGACATGATTAAAGAGGAGGTGCAATTGGGGCGTGACCAAACACGTAGAATTCTTGGAGCATGTAGTCAGAGTTGGCAGGGCGCAAATGGTGGCGGCCCAGAGACCTCTTTCCAGCGCGTCGTTATCCGTGTCCTTCTGTGATGGTGCAGTCCAGTGCATAATTCATTTTTTCGTGTGAAGCCTGCGCGCATCGTAGTCCGCAAAAGGTTTTAGGCAATCGGAAAAAGAACGCGGCGTTATGTGGGGGCAAAGCTGAAATGCTGAAAGCTGAAACGCTGAGCGCAAGGCGCGAAGCGCGAAGGTCAAAGCGGCAAGCGCAGGGCGGAGGGCGGCAAGGGAAGATTGAAGATGGAAGATTGCCAATCAAGACCACGAGACTACGGACAACGGTCCTCATGGGAAAACCTGAAAACTGAAACGCTGAAATATTGAAAGCTGAAATTCTGAGCGCAAGGCGCGAAGCGCGAAGGGCAAAGCGGCGCGGTCAGTCGGGTTGGGCGGCGGCCCAGAGGGTGTGGTGCTTTTGCAGCCATTCGCGAATCGCTCGGTCAATGCCGATGTCTTGACCGATTTTCTCGGACTCGAGCCACTTGTAATCCAGAATCTCGTCGCGCTGCCGGAGGAAGTATGCCCACAGGGCGCTGTCGGCCAGCGGGGGCGGAGGCTCAGGCAGCGCCACCCGGGGCAGGTGGCGTTCGTATTCGATGAGGGCCGGAATGGCGATCTTCAGAAATTCAATCGCCTCGTCGTTGAGATTGATTCTTTTGGGCGCGTCGGCCGTGGGGATGACAAAGGAGCCGCCCAGCATGATGTCTTTGCGGGCGACGAGCGCGAGGTACTGGCTGCGCGGCAAGCCGTCGTTGATTTGGCGACGGGTGAAGGAAATCGAAGAGAAGTTTGATCTATCCATCGAGGAACTCCGGTTTGCGATGTGCGACCGGGTGGAGAGGGAATCGGTGGTGAAGGGGGATCGGCTGCGGGGGAAGAAGGACGGGGCGTTACCTGAGGAGGCGGGGTCGTACGAGAATTGGGATGGGGATGAGGGAAATGGTGAATGAAGAATGGAGAATGAAGGCAGACCCGCCGGCGCGATGCTACGGCGCGACAAGTCCGCCTGCGCGATGCTACGGCGCGACAAGGGGGATGAACCGATCGTGAAGTCAGCGTGAAGTATTCACAGCAGAGAAAGCGCCTGTTTACAGGCGCTTTTTTGTTTTCGGTCTGGTTTTCGTGAACTTTTCCATGCGCTTCGGGCGTGTTGCGGCATGTCGCCACGACGAAAATGGGGATAAGGCGACTGTGAATTCACTGTGAAGAATTCACAGTGACGAAAGGGCCTGTTTACGGGCTTTTTTTTGTTTTTGAGGGGGTGAAGTGTGAATTCCTGCCCACTGGGTAGAGGCGTGTTGCGTAAAGCAAGCGACCTCTGCCGGGGCGGGGTGAGCCACACGGGCCACCGCTCGCCACGGTAACAAACAAAACGAAATCGCAATGGCAGAGAATCGAAGATTGGCGGCGGCGCGGGTGCGGGGAGCCTGTCTAAAAATTGCGTGGGGCGCTGCGGCGAGGGATTTTGACATTGGGCAAGGCAGCGAGGTCCACACATCCCCGCAGTGGGCTGTAAGGTCCGAGCTAACGCCGGCCAATGGCAAAAGACCCGCCGCCCGACGGGTTTTGCGTCTCCGTTGCCCTGGCTTTGTTGCTCCTCGGTCGAAGACCCGTGAAGGGTATTTTCCCTCGTCGCGCCTCGCCAGTGCACCGGATCCGCGAAAACAGCACTCCCACGGAATTTTTAGAAAGGCTCTTCAGGGTCTGACGCAACGGCAACTGGCCGAATTCGTGGGCACGCGGGAGATCGAAATTTCCCGCATTGAAACCGGGCGGGTCACGCCGGACGCGGCGATGAAACAACGCATCGCGCTGGTGCTGGGCAAACCCACGTTTGAACTGTTCGCCGCGTGAGTGCGAGGCGAAAGCAGAAATTGTGAAAGCAGAAAGCAGAAAAGAAGACGGCGCGCACCTGCCGCGACAGCGCGCGAGCACGGCGGGCGGGAGTGACGCGCCCTGCCAGGAGTCGCGCCAGACGGTGGAGCTCAAGCAAGAGGGCGAGTCGCTGCTCACGAAAAAGGACATGGCAAATTATTTCAAAGTCACCCCGCGTTGCATTGGGAAGTGGATGGCGAACGGCGTTGTCGTTTACTTCAAGCTGGGGAGCAAGGTGCGATTTCGTTTGAGCGACGTGCTCGATCACCTGGAGCGCAATCACCGCGGTTGCCGCCGTGAAAGCTGAAAATGAAATTTCAACCACGGATGACACGGATGAACACAGATTGGGAAATCGACACCTCACCCCAGCCCTCTCCCCGATCGAGGCGGAGAGGGTGTCGGCTCGCGAGGACGCTCGCCTCACCAAAAACCACATAACACAGGAACAAAAATGAAACACATCGTATTCGACATCGAAACCATTCCGCAGGACGAAGCCAGGTTGCTGGCGCTCGCACCGGAATTCACGGCGCCGGCGAACTTGAAAGACCCGGAGAAAATCGCGGCCAGCATCGCCAAGAAGCGCGCGGATTACCTGGCGGACGCCGCGCTGAATTGGAAGACGGCCGAAGTGGTTTTGATCGGCGCGGGCGACGACGTGGAAATTCAATCGCTCACGGCAGACACGGAAAAGGAGTTGGTC
>JALOTT010000123.1 GCA_025457745.1 Verrucomicrobiota bacterium | reverse complement strand
CCTTTGGGGATGTCGCCGAGGGGGGAGGCGACGCGCGGGTGCTTTTCAAGCCGCGCACCCTCATCCCCGGCCCTTCTCCCACGGGGAGAAGGGAGTTTGTCCCAGCCGGGGAAGCGGAAATGGACGAACCACTCGCGGTAGAGGGCGCGGGCCATCGCCTCCAAGAGCCGGATGCGCCGCTGACTGTTCTCCATCAGCTCGTCGTAGGCCGACAGGATTGCCCCGATACGGCGCTGCGTTGGAAGTGGAAATAGAGGAATACGAACCTGACGAAGTTCGCTCTGTTTGATGCCGAGAACTGTTGTCCCGGAGGCTCGCGCCTTTAGCTCACCCTGGCCGAAGTCAGATTGCAGCGCGTAGAATAGGAAATGCGGGTCAATCAATCCCGGCTTTGCGCGCAGCAGGATGATGCGCTGGGCCAGCGCAATCCGCTCGTCTTCGCGGAGAATGGCCACTTCTCCAAGCGGCGCTTCCGTGGTCAGAAGAACATCGTGCTTCTGCGGCAAGCCACGTCGCATCCATTCGTCGTAGAAGTCGGCGGCGATGTATTCAGCCGGTTCGTTAAGAATTTGCCCCGACTTCACGACCTTTGCCGTTATGAGGCGAACACCCGAGTCGGTCTTTGGAGGAGTCTTGCCCCGGTAGTCAATGAGCCGGTCCGTTGCTTCTTCAACCGTGATGGTGTCGAAGTCGGCCATCGTCACGCCTCCAGAATCTCCGCCACGTTGCCGGCGATGGTTTGTTCATGCTGCGCACCCTCATCCCCGGCCCTTCTCCCAACGGGAGAAGGGAGAGAATCGCGCGCCTGGGCGTTGAGGGTTTCGAGTTTCATAACACTCATTCGCCAGTGGATTGGGTCAGGCCGTCCGGATTCTTGAGGGATTTTTTTTCTTCCGAGACGAGGCGGCGTTCGAGCTTTTTCACATCCTCGGCGGCAGGCAACGATTCGGGGCGGATGCCGCGTTCGAGCAGGGTGTTGCGGACGGCCTGGTTGTTCGTGATGTGTTCACTGGAAATGGCGGACTCCGTTTGCATCCCGTGCTCGCGGGCGTTGAAGATGGTGATCTCGGTGGCGAAATCTTTGGCCTTGAGAATGATGGTGGGCGCGAAGTCGGCCAGCGGGCGGTTGTCCGGCACTTTCCAATGGGCTTTCATGGCCTGCGTGGTCTTGCCGAAGAGGGCCTGGTCGCCCTGGCTGCGGATGATGGCGAAGTTCTCGTTGCCGCCGGTCTGCTCGAAGATGACCTCGGAGAGTTCTTTTTCCGTGGTGCTGAGTTTCTTGCGGGCGGAGACGCGTTCGGCTTCCAGCAGGCGTTGCTCGATCAATTCCGCCCGGCGGGTCTGGACGGCAAAGTAGGTTTGGGCAAAGGCGATTTCCTGCTTCTTGGGGTCGCCATTCTGGGCGACCAGATAGCAGGCGTAGCGGGTGAGCATCAAGTCGGGGATCTCTTTCTCCGCAGACTTGGGCATCTGGATCGTTTTGTTGACGTCAACAAAATGATCCCGGACGGAATGGCCTGAAACCTCGCAGGCGGTCTTGGCTTTGATGATGACGGCGGTAAAATTCCGCCATTCGTCATAGCCCAGCAAGTGCTGGAGGTCGCGGGCCAGCCAATACTCAATGCCGCCTTCGGTCTGCTGGGCGCTGGCTTCAAAAGTGGACGTGAGGGTTTGGACGAGTTCGGTTTTCATGCTTCCAGTATTTCGGTGACGTTGCTGGCAATCGTGGCTTCCAGTTCCCGTGCTGCGGCGTTGAGGGTTTCGAGTTCTTCGTTCAGCGTTTCGAGTTGTTCCTTGAAGTCCTCGTCGCTCACGGCTTCGCCGGCGGCCACGCCCACGTAGCGTCCGGGGTTGAGCGACCAGCCTTGCGCTTCGATTTCCTTGAGCGTGGCGGCGCGGCACAGGCCGGGAACGTCGCGGTAGCAAAGGTAGGGCGCGTCACTCCGTGCGCGCCGCTTGGGTTCGGACGACGGCGCGCGCGGAGCGACGCGCCCTACCTCGCCGAAAACTTCTTCGAGCTTGGCGCGGGCTTCGTCGCCGCCGAGGGTAAAGTCGAGGGCTTCGCCGCGATAAAGGCGGACGAGGTTGGCGAGGAAGCCAATCTGCGCGGGCGTCCATTCGCGGTGCGCGCGGTCCACCTGCCGGTAGATATGCCGCGCGTCGATGAACAAAACAGTGTCGGCACGATTGCGCGCGGCACCCTCATCCCCGGCCCTTCTCCCAGCGGGAGAAGGGAGTTCGGCGGCGGCACTCCCTCTCCCCGTGGGAGAGGGTTGGGGTGAGGGTGGACGCGATGCTTTGCCCTTGTCCATAAACCACAAGGTGCAAGGCAATGTCACCGTGTAGAACATATTTGGACCTACCGCCACCATCGCGTCTATAGCGCGGCTTTCGATGAGCTGGCGGCGGAGTTCCTGTTCGGAGGAGCGGGCGTCGGAGGCGGAGTTGGCCATGACGAAGCCGGCCCGGCCCTTTTCATTGAGCGCGGAGTGGAAGAGTTGAATCCAGAGGTAATTGGCGTTGTCGGTGCGCGGCAGGCCGAAGGGGAAGCGGCGGCCCGGTCCGACCATGTCTTTCAACCGCTCCTTGTCCACGGCGTTGACGTTGAACGGCGGGTTGGCGAGGACGAAGTCGAAGCGGCCCGTGGCGTCGTGCGGGTCGTCGTAGTAGCTGTTGATGTTGCCGCCGTGTTTGATTTCGCCTTCGAGGCCATGCACCGCCAGATTCAGGCGACACAGCCTGCCCGTCTCGTCCGTCTTTTCGACTCCGTGAATTGAGAGTTCACGCGCGGGATCGCCGGAATAGTGTGGCGGTGCACCCTCATCCCCGGCCCTTCTCCCAGAGGGAGAAGGGGGAGGGACGTGCGCGCCAATGGCGGTAAGAATCAATTCCACATCTTCAAAGACGACGCGGTTCTCGAACCGCAGCGAAGTCACGCCTTGGGATTTCAGATAGGCGTCACGCGCGGCGTCCTTTTTCTGCCGGGCGGCAGTGTTGTGCGGTTCACCGTCTAGTTCCACGGCGAGCTTTGCTTCGTGGCAGTAGAAATCGAGCAGGTAATCGCCGAACTGATGTTGCCGACGGAATTTCAAATCGCAGCATTGCCGGTCACGGAGCAATTCCCACAGCAATTCCTCGGCAGGTGTTTGCTTCTTTCGCAATTCCCGCGCGCGTTCCTTCAAGCCGGAGAAATCGTAGCCGCCGCGAAAGTGCCCACTCCCTTCTCCGCTAGGCTGCGCGCCCTCTCCCACTGGGAGAGGGGATGGGGGTGAGGGTGTGGGTCTGGCATCGTTCGCAGACAACCGCCGACCTTTATGTTCCGCAACAAACCGCGCACTCGACACGAACATCCCTCCAGACCCACATGCGGGGTCGAGGATGCGCCCGTGGTAGGGCTCGATGACTTCGGTGAGGAGGCGGACGATGCTGCTGGGGGTGTAAAATTCGCCGCCGCCCTGGCCCTCGCTCATGGCGAACTCGCCGAGGAAGTATTCGTAGATGCGACCGAAGGCGTCGTAGTCCAGCGAGGCGGGGATCTCGGAGACTTTCTTGAGCAGTTCCTTGAGGAGGGTGCTGGTGAAGAGGTTGTAGGTCTTGGGCAGGACGCCGGCAAGCTGCGGGTTGTGCTTCTCGATGTCGCGCATGGCGGCATTGACCTTCGCGCCGATGTTCTCGGCTTCGGGCCGGTTGAGCAGGTAGTCGAACCGCGCCTCGGCGGGCAGATACAGGATGCCTTCGGCGTGGTAGGCGGCGGGTTCATCCACGCGCGAGCCACGGCGGGCGGATGCGCTGCCTTTCTCCAGCCGAGCGCGCTGAGCGGCGAAGCGGACTTCGGCGAAGCGCAGGAAGATGAGGCCGAGGACGGGCGCGGAGTATTCCTGGGACTTCAGGCCGGAGTTGGCGCGGAACTGGTCGGCGGCATCCCAGAGGCGCTTTTCGAGCGCGGCGTTGTCAGCGTCTTTTTCGGATGGGGCGATCCAGATCATAATAAACCCTGCGCGAGAGTCTAAGAAAATGGGAAAAGTTGAAAGCTAAAAGCTAAATACAACTTCGGTTACGATTCTTTGCGCTCCTGGTTGCCTTCCGTGCCTATGATTTCGTATCCATGCGAGTCTTTCGTGGCTGCCAACCAGTTTAGGGTTGAGGGTGTGGTTGCAAACACCGCGTCCGTCCGTCACACTGCGCGCCGATGAGCAAACGGTTTTACATCACCACGGCCATTGATTACGTCAACGGCCAGCCGCACCTCGGCCACGCTTACGAAAAAATCGTGGCCGACGTGATCGCGCGCTCGCGGCGCAGCCTGGGTCAGGAGGTCTTTTTCCTGACCGGACTGGACGAGCACGGCCAGAAAGTGCAGCAAGCCGCGCAAGCCAAAGGCCAGACGCCACAGGCTTACTGCGACGAACTCGCCGCGCAATGGCAGGCGTTCGTCGTCAAGCTCGGCATCACGAACGATGATTTCGTCCGCACCACGCAGCCGCGCCACAAGGCCGTCGTGCAGGCGATGCTCATCAAACTCCACGCGCAGGGCGACGTTTACAAAGCGCCGTATCGCGGCTGGTATTCGTGGAAGGAGGAAACGTTCCTCACCGAAAAAGACCGCGAGCCGGACGGCTCGTGGCATCCGCGTTGGGGCGAGGTCAAGGAACTGGTCGAGGAGAACTGGTATTTCCGCATGGCGAAACACCAGCAGTGGCTTATCGAATTCATCGAGGCGAACCCCACGTTCGTTCAACCGGATGCGCGCCGCAACGAGGTGCTGGGTTTCCTGAAATCGCGCACGCTGGAAGACCTTTGCATCAGCCGCCCCGCCGCGCGTTTGAACTGGGGCATCCCGATCCCATTCGATCCCGACTATGTGAATTACGTCTGGTTCGACGCGCTGACGAACTATGTGAGCGTGCCCGTCTCGCTTGGCGACAAAACCTTGTCGGCCGTTCTGCCCTCGACTCTCGACTCTCGACCCGCGACCGAACTCTGGCCCGCCGACATCCATGTCATCGGCAAGGACATCGTGCGGTTTCACGCCGTCTATTGGCCGATCATGTTGCGCGCGTCGGGAATTCCGCTGCCAAAACAAGTTCTCGTTCACGGTTGGTGGCAGAAGGACGGCGCGCCCATGAGCAAGACCACAGGCAACGTCGTTGATCCGGTCGCGGTGGTGGACGAGTGGGGCGTGGACGCGCTTCGCTTCTATGTTCTGCGCGAATTGGACATCGGCCCGGATGGCAATTGGACGGACGCAGGATTCAGATCGCGCTATCAGGCGGAACTCGCCAACGGCCTCGGCAATCTTGTCAACCGTTCGCTCGCGATGCTCAAGCGTTATCGCAACGGTGTTGTGCCGGCGCGCTCGGATGAACTCGCGCCCGATGCGGGCAAAGTCATCGCCGATACGCGTTCGCTGCTCGAACAAAGCCAGCTGCAAGCCGGGCTTCTGAGCATCTGGTCGCTAATCAACCGCGCGAATCAATACGTGGACCAGACCGCGCCGTTCAAGCTGGCCAAAGACCCGGCGAACGCGAAACGCCTCGATGAAGTGCTCTACAATCTGGCGGAAACCTGCCGAGTGCTGGCGGTGTTGCTCTGGCCGTTTATTCCCGGGACGGCAACGAAGATTTATGCGCAACTCGGATTGGCCGCCGCGCCGGAGAAGTTCTCCGCCGCAACGTGGGGTGGGTTGGCACCTGGCCACACGATCGGCGAACCGTCACCGTTGTTTCCGCGCAAAGATGTTTAGCCGCGAATGCCGTCCCTGGGAGCGCCGGCGTCTCGCCGGCGCGTAACTGTTTCCGAAACGCGCTAGCGGGACGCCAGCGCTCCCAATGCTTGCTTTGCTCGCGTGCGTTCAATAGCGTCCCACGCATGAACTCTCTGGAGTCGCCCGATCTGTCACCACGACGACGCGCCTCGCTCACACCGAGTTTTATCCCCGCATCCAAAGGGACTTCACGCGTGATGACGCAGGTCGAATCGCCCGGGCCGCATCGGGGCTGGTACTCGCGCGGTTACCTGCCGCACTGGGATCATCCCGGCATGATTCAATCCATCAACTTCCGCCTTGCCGATGCGATGCCGCAAGCCGTGTTGGAGCGATGGGGGCTGGAATTGGGTCTGGGAGCGCTGGCGTCCCGCCGGCGTGAAGGTGAACATGAAGTTCTCTCTGAATCACGCCGGCAGGACGCCAGCGCTCCCAGCCACGCCACGGAACTGCGCCGCCGGATTGAGGAGTATCTCGACGCCGGCCATGGGGAATGTTGGCTGCGCCGACCGGACATCGCCGCGCTAGTCGAGGGCGCATTGCTTCACTTTGATACGCAACGTTATCTCCTGCTGGCTTGGTGCGTGATGCCCAATCACGTCCATGCGCTGATCGAAACCAAGGAAGGCTGGCCGTTAGATGGTGTGGTACACTCGTGGAAATCATACACGAGTCACGAGGCGGGAAGAATTAAGCGAAGGGCTGCCGGCGGGACGCCAGCGCTCCCAGTTCACCAATGCCGCCGTCTTGCCGCCTGGGAGCGCCAGCGTCCCGCCGGCGAGTTCTGGCAGCGCGAATATCTTGATCGCTATGTTCGTAACGCCGAGCATTACACCAAGGTAGTCGCCTACATCGAAGACAACCCGGTGAAAGCCGGCCTGGCGAAACTTAAGACTGACTGGCCTTGGAGCAGCGCCAGATTTCGCTTTGGCAATGACAGCGTTGTGTCACTGGAAACTGGGAACGCTGGCGTCTCGCCGGCGAGTCCCGAAAGAAAACAAAAACACGCCGGCGAGACGCCGGCGCTCCCAGAAGCATGAACCTGCAAACCAATCTACCCCCGCTCACGGCTGGCACGCTTTACCTCGTCGCCACGCCCATCGGCAACCTGGAGGACATCACGCTCCGCGCCTTGCGCGTGCTGCGTGAGTGCGACGTGGTCGCCGCCGAGGACACGCGACGCACGGGACAACTGCTGAAACATTTTGGGATTTCCAAGCCGCTGCTAAGTTACTTCCAATTCAACGAGGCGAGACGCAGCGAGGAAATCATCGAACGATTGCGGCGCGGTGAGAAAGTGGCGCTGGTCACGGATGCCGGCAGCCCCGGAATCAGCGATCCGGGTGAGCGCGTCGTGAAGGCGGCGATTGCCGCCGGGTTGCGCGTTGAATCCGTGCCCGGGCCGTGCGCGCTCGTGGCCGCGCTCACGGCGAGCGGGCTGCCGACCGACGAGTTTCATTTCATCGGCTTTCTCCCGCACAAATCCGGTCAGCGGCGGAACCAACTCGAATCGCTCAAAGCGTTTGCGGGCACGCTGGTGCTTTACGAGTCCCCGTATCGCATCGAAAAGCTGCTGGCCGAACTGAACGAAGTATTTCCCGAGCGCAACGTGGTGATCGCGCGCGAACTGACGAAGAAGTTCGAGGAATTTCTGCGCGGCAAGCCGGCGGAGTTGATTGCGGTGACGGCGAAGCGAAGTCGGAAGGGGGAGTTTGTGGTGCTGGTGTCACCACAGTAGCCGCCGACGTGAGGAGGGGGATTCCTGTTTTGTTTCTAAGTCCGCCTCGTCATCTCCGCGGCTACACGAACTTGCCTGGATTCAAAATCCCCTTCGGGTCGAGCGCGTGCTTCACGGCGCGGTGCAGTTTGCGTGCCTCCGGGCCAACGGCCAGCGGCCACCAGCGTAGCTTGGCGATGCCGATACCGTGTTCGCCCGTGATCGAGCCGCCCCACGCGATGATCTGGCGAAACAACTCGTCTAACGCCGCCTGGCTGCGCCGCTTCGCTCCCGGCTGCGTAAAGTCCACCATCACGTTCGTGTGGATGTTGCCATCGCCGGCGTGGCCGAAACAGGCCACTGCCAGACCATGTTTCTTCTGCAACCGGGCTGCGAAGTTGAAGAGGTCTTCCAGCCGCCCGCGCGGCACCACGACATCCTCGTTCAGCTTGGTCAGGCCTGTGTCGCGCAGCGCGTAGGAAAACTCGCGCCGAATCTTCCAGACTTCCTCGCACTGTTGCGCACCGAGCCCGACTTGGACAAAGAGCGGTCTCTGCCGGGCCACAATCCAGCGCACGTCGCGCACTTCGCCGCGCACCGAGCGTTCCTGGCCATCCAGTTCGACAATCAGGTGCGCGCGGCAGCCCCTCAGTCGTTCGCTTTTGGTGCGCTGGTAAGCGGCGGCCAGGGTGAACGAATCGGCCAGTTCCAGCGCGGCGGGCAGGTAACCGGCTTCCAAAATCGCGCGCAACGAGCGCACGGCGGCGCGCATGGAGGCGAAGCCGATGGCGAGGTTCGCGCGAAACGGCGGCAGCGGCAGCAGCTTGAGCGTCGCCTCGGTCACCACGCCCAGCAATCCTTCCGAGCCGACAAACAGGCGGTGCAATTCAAATCCGGTCTTGTTCTTGTGCGTGCGGCCACCGAGTTTCAGAACCGTGCCGTCAGCCAGCACAACCTCCAGGCCCAGCACGTAATCGCGCGTGACGCCGTATTTCAGGCAGCGCGGTCCGCCGGCGTTGGTAATAATGTTGCCGCCGATGGTGTTGTCCGCACGGCTCGCCGGGTCAGGCGGATAGAACAGGCCGCGCTTCTCTACTGTTTCCTGCAGCTTCGCCGTAATCACGCCTGCCTGGACCACGGTCAAGAAGTCGCGCGGATTGATCTCCTTGATGCGCTTCATCCGTTCGAGTGAAAGCACGATGCCACCGCGCAACGGCACGCTACCGCCCACGTAGCCGTGTCCTGCACCGCGCGGTGTGACGGGGATTCCGTGGCAATGAGCGAAGCGCAGAATCGCGGAAACCGATTTCGTGCTGCGCGGACGCGCGACAGCGTCAGGCCGGTGCGCGGCGAACCATTTGTCGCCGGCGTATTGCTCGAGCGTCTGCTCGTCGAAGGCGATTTCGCCCGCAGGCAGGAGGTTTTTAAGCCGGCGAAGCAACTTCAGTTTGGCGGGGGTCATTCGGTCGAGGCGGCTGGCGATGTGAGGAATTCCTTCGCGTCGGCGGCTTCGCTCTCCGGCACCTGCACACAAATGCCGCCAGTGGCCAGCGCGTAACCTTCCAGGCTCAATGCTGAAAGTTCGTTGGTGACGATAGCGTGGAAACCAGCCGCCTCAAGGCGCGAGCGGGTCAACTGGGCGTCCGCCGGGTTGAAGGCAATGGAAACAGTGACGAGTGGCATGGTTCAGATTGGCCCGAAGCCCGGTTGATTCAAGCCGCGACCGCCGCGCGCATGTCGGCGAAGACAATGACGCCCGCGCCAGTTTGCAATAAACTCTGCACCTGCACTTCGACCTGCTGGCCAATGTGCGATTGGGCGTTGTTGATGACGACCATGGTGCCGTCCGGCATATAGCCCACGCCCTGGCCCTTGTCCTTGCCCTCGCGCACGACGCGCAACGTCAGGACTTCGCCCGGCAGCAGGATGGCTTTCATGGACTTGGCCAGATCGTGCATGTTCACGCACTGGACCTTTTGCAACTCGGCGATCTTGCCGAGATTGTAATCGTTGGTGAACAGCTTGGCGCCGAGATTGCGCGCCAGTCGGACGAGTTTGGCGTCCACGCCGGTCTCCTCCGGGAAATCGCCGTCGTGGAT
>JALOTT010000122.1 GCA_025457745.1 Verrucomicrobiota bacterium | reverse complement strand
TGTCTCCATGTTGTGGCCAGAGTTGCTACCGCATCTCCGGCCTCAATAGGACATTTTCATGGAGTTAAAAACCGGACATTCTCATGGAGTCGAGACAGGTGTGAATTACGCTGGCGTCGGATGGCGGGTTTGGTTTTAATCTGCCGCGATCGCCGGGACGCAACCTGCAAGTCAGGATGTTCCGGCATTGGTATATGAAGTGAAAAGCCCAGTGAAAGAAAAAAAAGAAATTCACGGTTTGCGAACCACCGCCGCCGGGCAGGACGACAGGTGGGCGGCGGCGCTGCAATCGGTCTTCGAGCTGGCGCTGGAAAGCCAGGGGCCGGAGCGGACGGCGCAATTGCTGGAACAGTTTACCGAACGCCTGCGCGCCATGCACCGCGAGTTGCCGCGCGGCTTTAACACGCCGTACGTCAACACGATTCCCACCGAACAGCAGCCCGATTATCCCGGCGATTGGAAGATGGAACGCCGGCTGAAGAGCTACATGCGCTGGAACGCGATGGCGATGGTGGTGAAGGCGAACTCGACCACGAATGTCGGCGGTCACATTTCGACTTACGCCTCGTGCGCGACGCTTTACGAGGTGGCGTTCAATCATTTCTTTCGCGCGCGGACGGAAACTTTTCCCGGCGACCAAGTTTATTTCCAAGGTCACGCCGCGCCCGGGGTTTATGCGCGGGCGTTTCTGGAAGGCCGGCTGGACGAGCGGCATCTGCAGAATTTCCGGCAGGAACTCGCCGAGGGTGGCGGGCTGTCGTCGTATCCGCATCCATATCTGATGCCGGATTTCTGGCAATTTCCAACCGTCTCGATGGGTCTCGGCCCGCTCATGTCCATCTATCAGGCGCGCTTCAACCGCTACCTGCAGGCGCGCGGGCTGACCGGCAGCGAAGACCCGAAGGTCTGGTGCTTTATCGGCGACGGCGAAACCGACGAGCCGGAAACGCTGGGTTCGCTCACGCTCGCGTCGCGTGAGAGCCTCGACAACCTCATCTGGGTGATCAATTGCAACCTTCAACGTCTCGACGGCCCGGTGCGGGGCAATGGGAAAATCATTCAGGAGTTGGAAGCGTTGTTTAGTGGCGCGGGCTGGAATGTCATCAAGGTGATCTGGGGTTCAGACTGGGACGATTTGCTGGCGCGTGACCAGTCCGGTTTGCTGCGCAAGCGCATGGAGGAAGCGGTGGACGGCGATTACCAAAAGTATTCAGTTGAGCCGGGCAGCTACACGCGCAAACATTTCTTCGGCAAGTATCCTGGGTTGCTGGAACTCGTGAATCACCTCACGGACGACCAGATTCGCAAACTGCTTCGCGGCGGCCACGACACGCGCAAGATGTATGCGGCCTACAAATCAGCGACGGAACACAAAGGTCAACCGACGGTGATTCTCGCCAAAACGGTGAAAGGCTACGGCCTCGGTGAAGCTGGCGAGGGCCGCAACATTTCGCACCAGCAGAAAAAGATGAACGAGAAGGAGCTTCGCGAGTTTCGCGAACGCTTCAAGATACCCATCAGCGACGACGTCATTGCGGACACGCCGTTTTATCGTCCGCCTGCCGGCAGTCCGGAGACGAGGTATCTGCTCGAACGGCGCTCGGCGCTCGGCGGCTTTCTACCCGCCCGCCACGTCGGCCCGGCCAGACTCGAAGTTCCGAAGCCGGATTCCTACAAAGAATTCTTCAAAGGCTCGGGCGCGACGGAGGTTTCGACGACCATGGCGTTTGTCCGCCTCCTGGGCGTTCTGCTCCGTCACAAGAGTCTTGGCCGGCACATCGTGCCCATCATTCCTGACGAGGCGCGCACCTTCGGCCTCGATGCCATGTTCCGTGAGATTGGAATTTACTCGTCGAAGGGGCAGCTTTACGAACCGGTGGACAGCAAATCGCTGCTCTACTACCACGAAGCGAAGGACGGACAGATCCTCGAAGAAGGCATTACGGAAGCTGGCTCGATGTCATCGTTTATCGCGGCGGGCACCAGTTACACCACAAACGGCGTGCCGATGATACCGTTTTACATTTACTACTCGATGTTCGGTCCGCAGCGCATCGGCGATCTGATGTGGCTCGCGGGGGACATCAAGGCCAGGGGATTTTTGCTCGGCGCGACGGCGGGCCGCACCACGCTCAACGGCGAGGGGCTTCAACATCAGGACGGTCACAGCCTCCTGCACGCGAGCACGATCCCCACGCTGCTCGCCTACGATCCCGCGTTTGCTTACGAAATTGCCGTCATCGTGGCCGACGGCCTGCGTCGCATGTATGCCGAGGGCGAGGACATTTTTTACTACCTCTCGCTCTACAACGAAAATTACCAGATGCCGCCAATGCCTCAAGGCGTGGAGGACGGCATCCTCAGGGGTCTTTACAAATTCAAGCCCGGCCCGGAGAAGAAGAAATTCAAAGCCCACATTCTCGGCAGCGGGCCAATCATCAACTCCGCGTTGAAAGCGCAGGAAATTCTGGCCGAACGTTACGGCGTTTCCGCCGACGTCTGGAGCGCCACGAGCTACAAACTGCTCCGCACCGACGCCATTCGTTGCCAACGTTGGAACATGCTGCACCCGACCGAGCCGCCGAAGAAATCTTACGTCCAGACTGTGCTGACGAACGAGCAGGGCGCATTCATCGCCGTGTCCGACAATATCCGCACCGTGCCGGATCAAATAGCGCCGTGGGTGCCGGGCGGCTTGATGACGTTGGGCACGGACGGCTTCGGCCGCAGCGATACGCGTGCACGGTTGCGGCGCTTCTTCCAAGTGGACGCGGAATCAACGGTCATCGCCACGCTCTTTGCATTGGCACAACACGGCGAAATCGCACGTGAAGTCGTGGCGAAGGCGATTACGGACTTGGGTGTTGCCCCGGAGGAAGCGCAGCCCCAGATAGTCTGAGCAAGGTAGCGCGCCAAGCATTGCACCGGTGATAGACTCCTCCTTCGTCGGATGGACGGGAAAAACTGGCGAGAGAAAGGTTTGCATCATCGGAAATTGCACTGGGCGAAACAATTCAACGCCCGCGACACATTCCCTTGCGCCTGTAATTTTCCCTTGCATGAAAACGACAGGAAGTTCCCAATGTGGTAAGGTGAACCGTGAACAGTTGGAAACTTCCAAACCAAGTCTGCGTAACCAAACAAAAATGAAGGAAGGAGAATGGACTATGAATGTGATCGTTGAACTCGAGGAAGTATGGGCTGCGAGTCTGGACGACAAACCGGGCGCCCTGTCGAACAAGTTGTCTGCGTTGGCCGAAGTCGGAGCGGACCTAGACTTCACCATCGCTCGCCGTGCGCCGGACAAACCGGGGACGGGCGTGGTTTTCGTCACGCCGCTTCGCGGCGACCCGGAAATCGAGGCTGCCGGAGAACTCGGCTTTGCCGCCACCAACCGGCTGCACTCGATACGGGTTGAAGGCCGGAACGAACGCGGCATCGCGGGCAAACTCACGCAGGCAGTGGCCAAAGCCGGCATCAACCTGCGCGGCTTTTCGGCCGCCGCGATTGGCACGCAGTTCGTCCTGCACATGGCCTTTGACAAGCCTGAGGATGCACAGAAGGCGATGGCGGTCCTGCGGCAACAGGTTTGAGGAGCGAGTCGGGCAAAGTTCAAGCCACCCCTTTGATCCGGGTGCCGGCGGGAAAGGAAAAGTTGTGAATACTACCGAGCGCCCCCTTCACACCTTCACGAACCATATTACTCGCGAACAAACAAAAAACCCAACCAGACCCCTGGTTGGGCTATGAATTACCGGAAAAGCTGAAACTCAACGGCGCCGCCGCCAGAGCAGAACCAAGCCGCCTAGCGCAATCAGGACAACCGAACTGGGTTCGGGGACCGCGATAATGCTGCCCGTGGACAGAAAATCTCCCAAGCTCCCGCCGCCAATTAGACCTACGCTTGCAAAATCGCTCGGCAACGACCCTGGCCGAGGGTTGCTATACTCCTGGATGATAAACTCCCAGGTTTCCCCCGCCTGAAACACGTTGTCATAGGCCATGCTCTCGTACACGAGCGGCGTGTTCTCGCCCACGTTATCAATCCGGAATGCCTGCCCGGGAGCGAAGCCAAACTGACCGACCCATTCGTCCCAATTGCTTAACGACGTCTCCGGAGTATCGGCAACATACCACACACCATTTACCCAGTCCTGACCGGTGAGGTTTGTGATCCTGACTTGCACAGCCCCGCCGCCAAGATACTCTTTCGGGCAGGGAATATGGTTGTTCCATGACACCTGTAAGGACGAGATGAGTTCACCCGGCGGAAAGCCGGCAGTCCCGAGTTCATGGACTTGCTGTGGCATAAACCATTCGTCCTGAATCGGGTCTGTCACCTGGAAAACTTCAAGGGGCACGGCTCTCGCAGATGTGACCCACGCGGATACCGCCGCCATGATACCGAGATAAGCAATGTGTTTTTTCATAAGATTTTTTTCACAAATTTGTTCAGATTATCGGCTGACTGCTTGACTGCTTAATTTCGAGGTCGTTTTTATCTCAAACGACCGATTCGGGAAAGTCGGCTGTTGAGGGGACAGGGAAAGGGGCAGGGAAAAGGCTAAAGGCTGAATGCTAAAGGCGAAATCCGAAGCCCAGATTAAACGGCGCGCAAGGGACAACGACCGGCGGTTCGGTTGGCGCAAATAGCGGGCAGGATGCTGTCGGGAGCAGCGGTCAGGCGCAGGAATTCATCCACGACGCGAAGAATCAGTCGCCCGCGGTCGTTGACCGCCAATTTGCGGTGCAGGCGTTCGACATACGTGTGGACGGTATGCGCGGAGATGCCCAGCTCGGCGGCGATGCAGAATTCGGTTTCGTCGTCGAACACGGCACGCACGATTTGAAGTTCCCGCCCGGAAAGCTTGAGACTGCGGGCGATTGCTTCCCAAGCCGGCTCGGAGAACATGGCTGATCCTGCTGCGCTCGCCTGTGACCGGTTGCGGGCCGGGTTCGATCCGGCTGGCGGGTAAGACTTGGCGTTGCTCATGACGGTTTGCCTTTCTCACAGCCAATAACTGAGTACCGCGATATTGGCTTCGGCGGGTTGAACGACCGTTCGGAATTACAACGCTTCTTCCCGCCGGTCCTTCAACTTCCTCGACGCAAGCATAGTCGCACTTTCAAAAGTCGATGCAAGGGCAATGATTCGGGGTGCCGTGTAGTTTTCTAAACCGGACAAAAGAGGGGGTTTGAAGTTAGCAAAACCGGACGGGTCAGGGAGCGGGGTTGGTTTTGGGGAGATTGGAAAAAAAGGATTTGGGGTTTGTTTGTATGACTGGGTTGGGCGGCGAGCACGGAGTAGTGACCACTGGGATGCTGGCAGAGGACGACTTTGGTGCGGGGCGGGACTTCCAGACGGAAGCGTTGCGCGCCGATGGGCACGCGGCCGTCGTCGCCGACTCTGATCTCGGTGCGTTGACTCCAGACGAAGGGGCAACGACCAGCTCTCCTTCGTCATTCGTCATTTCGCTTGCGCGCTTTCTCTTCTCGAATGTAGTGCAACGTGCCCTCAAGGAGTGCGCGCTGTTCGGCGCGGGCCTCGCGGCGGAGCGCGCGGGCGTCAAGGATGGCGGCGAGCATCGCCAGAGCGGCGAACACGAAACACGCCAGCCAATAAATCACGAACCCCACGCCGTCCAGACCTTTGCCGGGCGTCGTTTCGCCGGCGGCCAGCATGACGAGGGCCGCCAGCAGGCACAACGATCCGAACCATCGGCGACGCGCTTTGGCATTGAAGGTCACGCAGAAAACTTAGCAGAGAAGTGCAATAAATCGTGCTTGTTACAATTGTTTCATTGCTTTCGCCGCCACGCGCACCGTCTTCGCGATGTCCGCCTCGCTGTGCGCGGTGGAGAGAAAGCCGGCTTCGAATTGCGACGGGGCAAAATAGACGCCTGCGTCCAACATGGCGTGGAAGAATTTCTTGAAACGTTCGCAGTCGGCTTTCATCGCATCGGCGAGATTCCAGACCGGCTCGCTGGTGAAATAGCCGCAAAACATCGAGCCGCAGTGGTTGAAGGTCATGGGTATGCCGGCGGATTTGGCGGCGTCCTTCATTCCGGCTTCCAATAGCGCGCCGAGATGTTCGAGACGTCCATACGCATCGTAGCCGCGTTCGTGAGAACGCGGATGATCCGCGCTTTCACAAGCGCGGCTACCAAGCTCTTCCAGCGCCGCAATCCCTGCAGCCATCGCCAGCGGATTGCCACTGAGCGTTCCCGCCTGATAGACCGGCCCGAGCGGCGCGAGATAGTCCATGATGTCCGCGCGTCCACCGAACGCGCCCACCGGCAAGCCGCCGCCGATGATCTTGCCAAACGTCGAAAGGTCGGGCCGGATGCCAAAACGTTCCTGCGCCCCGCCGGGCGCAAGGCGAAAGCCAGTCATCACTTCGTCGAAAATGAGAAGTGCGCCGTCGGCCTTTGTGCTTTCGCGGAGGAATTCCAGGTAGCCCGGCTTGGGCAGATACAATCCCGCGTTACCCGGCACGGGTTCAACGATGATGCCGGCAATTTGCTTCTTGTTCGCAGCGAACGCGGCTTTGACAGATTCAGTGTCGTTGTAAGGCAGAACGATGGTGAGCTTCGCAAAATCGGCAGGCACACCGGCGCTGTCGGGGTTGCCGAACGTAAGCGCACCGCTGCCTGCTTTGACGAGCAGCGAATCCACATGGCCGTGATAGCAGCCGTCAAACTTGATGATCTTGTCGTGCTTGGTGAAACCGCGCGCGAGGCGGATGGCGCTCATGCAGGCTTCCGTGCCGGAATTGGTCATGCGCACCTTCTGCACGCTGGGCACGAGCGAGCAGATGAGCTTGGCCATCGTGACCTCGGCGGGATTCGGAATGCCGAAGCTCGTGCCGTGATCGGCGGCGGCTTTGACGGCGGCGATGATTTTCGGATGCGCGTGCCCAAGAATGGCCGGCCCCCACGTGCCGACGTAATCAATGTATTCGTTCCCGTCCACGTCCCACACGCGGCAACCCTTGGCCTTGTTGACGAAAAATGGTTTGCCGCCCACCGCACGAAACGCGCGCACCGGAGAATTGACGCCGCCGGGAATGTATTGCAGGGCTTCGGAGAAGAGCGCTTCGGATTGGGTGCGAATCATAAATTTCTGCCCGCTAATCTGCGCTAATTGCCGTTCCCCGAAAAGCAAAACCCACCGTGGCAAGGCCACTGCTGTAGAGAACGGTGGTTGACCCTGATGATACCCCACACTAGATTCAGTCTGTGAGCACGGTGGATTTGATCTACGAAAAAGCCAAGACGCTGCCCGGCAAGTTGCAGTCGGAGGCTTTGGGGTTTGTGGAATATCTGGATCGCCGTCGCGCCGCCCAAACCGAAGCCGCCGCCTGGCAGCGTCTGTTGCGCGACACGCAATCGCTCTCCGCCCGGCGCATCACGGACGATGACATCGCCGCCGAGGTGGCTGCTTATCGCGCCGGCCAATGAGAGTGGTCGTTGACACGAACGTCGTCGTTTCCGCCATTCTCCGCGACCGGCTTCCTGAACAAATCCTGCTGTTCATCATCAACCGACCGGACTTTGAGTGGATCGCTTCCCCGGAAATTCTGACGGAATATCGCTAGGTGCTGGGCCGTCCCAAGTTTGCCTTGCCGGAAAGTTTATTGTCGCAATGGCATGAGCGGTTTCGTTCCGCCATCGCGGAATGGCCGGTGGAAATTCCGGTTTCATTTCCGCGCGACGTGAAGGATGCCAAATTTCTTGCCTGCGCCTTGGCTGCGGACGTGGACTTTTTGATCACGGGCGACCATGATTTCACCGAGGCGCGCAAGGTTGGCCGCACAAAGATTGTTTCCGTGAGCCAGTTTGATGAACTTGTCCGCCGCACTTTGATCTGACCGGCTTCAGCGGCATTATTCCCGGTATTCCTGCGCCACCGGCCATGCGACGTCATGATTTTCTGACGGCGATTCTCGCTTGCCACCGCCCTCTGCCCGCATCAATCTCCCACAATCGAATTTGCGATGGTTGCCGGTTTCGATTGCCAAATCACAAACGCTTTTTTGCTATGGACATCAAGATTTCCTGCCCCAACTGTGACCAACACATCGCCGTTGACTCAACGGCCATCGGACAACAGGCGGTCTGCCCGACTTGTTCGACGCCGTTCACGATAAAAACCGTCCCATCGGTTGTGTCGCCCAACCCGCCCCCGCCGCCAACGCACAAAGGACGGCTTGCGCTCTGGCTGGCCGTTGCGGGTGCAGCATGTGTCATCACCGCCGCGGTGGGGATTTGGTCATATAGCGGTAGCAAGAACCGACAGGCTTCACCCACTGCGCCTGTAGCCGCAAAAGCCGATGCTTCAGCCGTTCCTCTTTTGTCGTCCAATGACGCAGACACAAATAAGCCGCGAGTGATCGCCTCCGCCTCCGAAGCCAGCGTCAGAACTGGATCGGTGACAGCCATCGCTTCTGGTGACGAGTGGCAAACCAATATGTCCATTTTTGCGAAGAAGGTTTTGGACATGGCCAAGCGATCCACGACTCCGCTAGAAGATAAATTGAGGAGTGGCCTTCGACCATTCTTACCAGTCGGGGCGAGTGTGCTTTTTAACAACGAGAAAGAGGTGGGTGTCATGCTGCATGGCAAAATGGATGGGGAATATGGTGCTGAATTACTCAAACATTTCCGCACTGGGACAGTGTCATGGGAGGGTCCCGTTTGGTCAGCCAAAATTGATGACGACCAGAAATCGCATTTTATCGAAATCGAATTTCCAACGCATAGTGGATCGGTTCAACTTCAACCGCTAAAATTGAAAATTCCATTCTCCAAATTGCCCCCCGATCGCTCCCCTGCAAAAGGAGATATATTTGCATTTAATGGAGTTCTCAAAGGAAACAAGGAGGATCCGCTTTGCGAAGAAGCCGTGGAGGTTATCTACTGGCTCGCCGCGTCGGAAGAGCGCGGAAAACAGTGGGTTACTGTGTCGCTCGCTGATGTCGCCCCAGAAAAACCCACAACCTTGAAATCTGCCAAGGCAACAAGTGAAGATTGGCGCACGTCGCTCCCATCTTGGATTGCCACAATACAGCTCAACTTGAGCATGAGTGTTGAAGGCGAGGTCAGCGAGTTGAATGGCGCTGCGGCTGAATTTGCAGTTACCGGGAGTCTTACTAACAGAGGACAGCACGAGTTTAAGTCAAAAGGGCCAGGCACAATTTTTATCAGGACGCGCGCGGAGTCATTGTTTGACGGCAAGCCTTTCGAGTATCCGCTCAACAGACCGAAGATTCCTGACGGACAGCTTACCGCTTCGATGAGCCTGAAGGGTTCGGTATATTTCGGTCTTCGTGGTGAGGGCACACAACTCAATCCGATTCATCCAGAGATTGAGTTGCACTTTAACCAAAAAGGCGACCGTGGAGACGTTATTCTGATGGGCGAAACCAAACTGCTTGCGTGTGCGTCCGGTGTTCTGTCCTACACAGATGGCGGTATGACGCGGCGGTTTGTGGTTATTACTGACTAGTAAATAGCATAGGACACACTCTCGGCCTGAAAAAACGAACGCACTAACTTCTTATCGTTCTTAATGTTGGACAGGTCGTCGTTGACGC